>JAEYRK010000048.1 GCA_023435645.1 Bacillota bacterium | reverse complement strand
TTAGGAGAATGATTTATGATAGGTTTACCTACCAAACGGTAGTTTTACTAATAGGAGGTTACCGAAATGGGTAATGGGTCTGAAACAAAGGAACGAATCCTTCAAATTGCTCTGATTAACTTTGCTGAGAACGGCTTTGAAGGAGCTAGAATGGAGAAGCTCGCCTCGAAGGTAGGCATTCATAAAGCCTCACTCTATTTTCATTTCAAAAGTAAGGAGGACCTCTTTCTTGCTCTCTTTCAGCAGATTCTATCTGATTATCAGAAGAAATTAAAGGAGATCCTGGATGAGACAAAGGGTTTACCGATGAAGCAGCGTCTCACCCTAATCTATGAAAAATATATGGATTATAACTGGAACAATGCTGCGATGGACTTCTGGAACCGCATGTATTATTTCCCCCCAGTTACAATGCGGGAGGAGATCCTTACCCAGACCCTTAAGGTGGAGAATTCCTTTCTTACTCAGCTTTCCCTGATTATGGAGGAGGGCATACACCGGAAGGAGCTTCGTCCTCTGGGTGCTGTTTCTATGGCGAAATCCTACTATTATGTATTAACCTGTATCGGCCTCTCTGCCGACCTAATGGATAAGGAGCAGGGGCTCAAGGATATGGAAGAGTGCTTTCAGGTATTCTGGGAGGGAGTAAGAGCAGAATAAGACAGTCACCACGGAGTGCAGCTAAGATATTGCACTCCATCTTTTCAGACATTAAACCAACCAACTGGTTGGTTTGGCACCTTCGGAGCATTTCCCACCTCATTCGGTGCTGGATGCTCCCCAACAAATAAAATACAGGTATACCTTGCGCATACCTGAATCATAAAGGAGGTTATAGTATGAAACATAGGATATTAGGAAGATCGGGAATTGAAGTCAGTCCCATGGGACTCGGCTGCTGGGCAATCGGCGGCCCGTTCTACATGGATGGAAAGATGGACGGCTACGGCCGGGTAGAGGATGAAGAATCTATCCGTGCAATCCATGCTGCCCTGTCTCTGGGAATAAATTTTCTGGATACCTCAGACGCATATGGCATCGGCCATAGTGAGGAGATCATCGGGAGGGCGCTGGAGGGCAGAAGAAGTCAGGTTGTCCTGGCGACAAAATTCGGTTATTTGGGGAGTGAAGCTACCAAGACCCTCCAGGGCTATAACGTAACCCCCGCATATATTGAGCGGGCCTGCGAGGCATCCCTAAGGAGGCTGAAAACCGACTATATCGATCTATACCAGCTCCATGTCTGGGAGATCAGTATCTCAGAAATCAGTGTAGTTCAGGAAGCCCTGAACCGTCTTGTTGAGAAGGGCAAGATTCGAACCTATGGGTGGAGTACTGATCTGCTCGGAGGCGCCAAGCTGTTTGCTGAGCAAGAAAATTGCAGTGCGATCCAGCACCGTTTGAACATCATTGAGGATTTTGAATACCTGGTAACCTTCTGCGAGGAGCAGCACTTAGCCAGCATCAACCGGAGTCCTTTGGCCATGGGTTTACTCAGCGGAAAATATAACCGCTCCTCATATTTATCCAAGGACGATGTCAGAGGCGCAGGGTATAGCTGGGCGGACAATCTCTTCCGGGAAGGAAGACCTGCTGAGGAAGCTATGGGCATCCTGGATGCTGTCCGTGACATCCTGACCAGCGGCGGCCGGACTCCAGCTCAGGGCTCTCTGTCCTGGATCTGGGCAAAAAGCAATGCTACAATACCGATACCGGGCTTTAAAACTGTAAAGCAAGTTGAGGAAAATGCGAAAGCCATGGAATTTGGTCCGCTATCTGAAGCGGAAATGAATGCTATCGAAGGCCTCCGATGTACCCCGTAAGCCTTCCCCCCTCCTCATTCTTCTCCGGTGGAACTGGAGGCTTGAGTAGCTAGGGCTCCGACGGCATTAACAGGAGCCTGAATGCCCTCCATGAACTGCCCGTTGTTTGTTCCGTAAGAAAGGGCTGCAGCGTAATCCAATCATTTACCTATGGATTCGTAGCAGCCCTTGCTCAATTGTTAGTCCTTTGAGAACTTGGATAGGGACATAATGGATAAATAACCAAGGATAAAGGTCACGATAGAGATTACGGCGGTAACTGCCCACCAGGAAAGCTCTGCTTTATCAGGCACAGCCGGTATGATCTTATCTTTGAAGATTTCCGAAGTAGAGCCGAGAACAAAGCCGATGATCAGGCAGTAGGTCTGATGGGGAAATTTGTTCATCGTCCATTCGATGGGTTTTGTTATGAGAAAGATACCGATCACCGTAGAAATCCCCAGTAGTCCGACATACATGATGTCAAAGCCCTTAATTGCCGCCAGCATCGAATCATACATACCAAGAACCAGCAGCATATGGGAGGTGCTGATACCGGGAAGCACCAGTGCCAATGCAATAATGATACCGGTCACCAGAAGCATCAGATAATGGGTAAAGCCGGTGCTACTACTAACATCAATATTACCTGTAGGAATAAATCCAATGGAGATGACCAATACCAAGCCAATGATAAAATAGATGCCGGAGGCAACTATCAGCTTCGATTCCCTGGTCTTCTGATAAAGAGCCGGAATTCCGCCGATTACCGCCCCCAAGAAGAAGAAGGATACCGGTATGGGAAAATGCTCCAACAACCAACTGATCACAAATGCCAGAGACCCGATTCCAAGAAAGGAGCCCAGGCAGAACTTCAACAGAAAGATTGTATTCCCCTTAATATCCTTAAGAAAATTACTGATTGAGCTAATCAGCTTATCATAGATGCCCAGCAGAATTGCCATCGTACCACCGCTTACCCCCGGGACACTCATGGATGATCCGATGATATATCCCTTCCATATAACCTCAAGATTTCCTTTTAATCTATTTTTCATCGTTTATGTAATACACCTATACTCCGGTGTATCATACTCCTTTCCATTTTCATTAAAGCTGATTATAGCATATGGCTGTCATGAAGTAAATTTGAGATTACAAGGGCGCTTGCAATTGTTTGTAATGCATCAAGTTTCTGTATATGTTAATTTCGTATACTGATATATGGATTTCCTCCCCTCCTATGTAAAAAAATCATAACTTATCAAAAAGGTATTTACTGATCTTTACAAAATGTCGAAATATAAGATATAATGCTATATCAAATGACTTCGTTACCCAATCACTCTATTTTACATATGCACATCGGAGGTATAATACGCATGCAAAAATTAAAAAAATTACGCACCCTGAAAACAAAGCTGATTACCATGCTGGTTGCCATAAGCCTGATACCCTTGCTCATTACGGGTATTATCTCATACTCCACTTCACAGAAGGTGTTACGAAACAAGCTGGAAATAACCAGTAAGCAGACAATACATGAGATCATGCGGGGAATTGACAATTACTTCAATGCTATGTCCAACATCATGAAGGTTCTGTCAAACGATATTAATATCAAATCAGCGGATAACAGTACCTATTTTGAATTCGCTAAGGGCTTGATTGCCAATGTAAAGGCAACGGATGAGACCATCATTAATATCTATGTCGGTACAGAGAGCGGAATGTTCTATACGGATCCAGTTTTAGAATTACCGGAGGGCTTTGATCACAAAAAAAGGGATTGGTACCTTCAAGCGGTTCAGTCACCGGAGCAGGTGATCATAACAGATCCTTATGTGGATGCAGGAACCGGACAGATGGTTATATCCATGACCATGGCGGTTCAAAATAACGGAGCCTTAGTAGGCGTTGTGGGGATTGATTTGGATCTCAGTATCTTTTCCAAATCCCTGTCCGATATAAAAATCGGTGATAGCGGCTTTATCCATATTACCGATAAAGCCGGTAACCTGATCGCACATCCCGATCCTTCCCTCATCGGCACCGATTACATAACGAAGCTTTCTTATTGGGAGGAAACCAAAGCCAATGAAAACGGTTTCCTGACCTATGAGGATCATAAGGAAAAGATGTTTGCCAGCTTTGAGACCAATCATCTGGCAGGCTGGAAAATAATCGCCAGTATGAACTACTCCGAATTAAGCAAGGATACCAGTCAGATCAGAGCGAATATCTTTTTGGTTTCTGTCATAACAATCCTATCCTCCATCCTGGCTGCTATACTGTTCAGTAATCCAATCTCAAGGAATATTCGGAGTCTTATGTCGGCCTTTCAACGACTATCCCAGGGGGATCTGACTACCTCCGTGACGATTCGTTCCAAGGATGAGTTTAGCACCTTAAGCATGCATTTCAATGAAATGGCCGGAAATTTGTCAAAGCTCATCCGTAATGTAAAGGATGCATCAGTCACCGTACATGACAGCTCTGTCCTTCTGACAAATATGGCGGAGGAGACCAGCGCTTCCCTGAACGAAGTGGCCAGAGCCGTAGAGGATGTTGCCAGGGGAGCTACAGAGCAGGCCCAGAATGCCAGTGACGGTGCCTCCAGTGTCAGTGATTTGGCAGATAAGCTCAATCAGATCAATGCCTCGAATGAAGCGATGGATACTATGTCCGGAAATGCAAGGCAGCTTACCCTCCGCGGTCTGGATGGGGTTGAACTGCTGATGCAAAAATCCAGCAATACCATGGAGTCCACCACCAAGGTATCCGAACTGGTCTATGCTGTAAGTGAAAGCATGAAGCAAATTGGAGCCATCTCCGATACGATTGATATGATTACGGCTCAGACTAATCTCCTCTCCCTCAACGCCTCAATTGAGGCCTCCAGAGCCGGAGACAGTGGCAAGGGCTTTGCTGTAGTAGCCGCTGAGATCAGAAGCCTGGCAGAACAGTCCAAGGCCTCCACGGTCAAAATCAAGGCGATCGTTGAGGATATCAGCAATAAAACAGATTTATCCGTTCAGGCAATGACCCTTACCAACCAGAACGTGAAGGAGCAGACCTCTCTTGCAGGTCAAACCCAAAGTCTGTTCCGCGAAATCATGGAGGCCGTACATGAATTATCCGAGAAGATCTCCGAAATCAGCAGACATTCCGGTGAGATAACAGAGCAAAAGAACAATATCGTGTTCCAGATAGAGAATATCTCTGCAATTTCACAGGAAACAGCCTCTGCCACAGAGGAGGTAACAGCCTCGGCGGAGCAGATTACTACAACCATGGATGAGATTACGCAGCAGGCAGTCGATTTACAGAGCCTATCCGAGCAGCTGCAGCAGAAAATAAACAGCTTTAAGCTCTAAACTATGAACAGGCTGATCCTAAGGGTATTACTTACGCCCTTAGAAACAGCCTGTTTTTGTTCTTATCTACTCACTTACCAGAGCATAGGCAGAAATCCTGTGTACCCGGTAGGTTATGACCAGGGAAATGAGATAGGACAGCAATAGGACTCCAAGGCTGAAGAATACAACCATAAGCGGCCTTACAATATAATTGGAACGCATGATCCCCATACCTCTCTGTGCCATGCTCATAATAGGATTCGTCTGAGTCGCACCGAAATAGCTTCCGATGCATACCCCTAAGATCATAGGAAGTAGAAATCCAAGGGATAGCTGATTCATCAGCTGAAGGGTTGTAAAGCCGATTGCCTTCTGTATTCCCAGCTCCCTTCTCCTACGTACTACCGAGGAATTGATGATAAAATAGAGTACAAGAATGACTACTGCCAGCGTTACAGCCAATATTCCAATCCCTACCTTTGACACAATGGAGATATATACTCCGGCACCCTCCTCCATCATCTGATCCACATCCATGGTATAGATGATCGAATCCCCATAGATACTCCTAAGCTTATCAGTAAAAGTTTCGACATTGACCCCTTTATTCAGGTAGATATTTAGTTGCTGTTGTTTGAATTCCGGATTCAGCTTCATCATTCCCCCATAGGTTATGGAGCTCATGCCGATCCGATAAGCACCCTGGGACAGCCCTGTAACGATATAATCCTCTTCCCTATCACCGAATTCTAGAGTGACCTCATCACCGATACTCTTATGGAGCAGCTCTGCCAAATGTCCACCCAGGGCAATCTCATTGGAGTGAAGGGGATATCTACCCTCGTATACAGTAATAGTTTCCTTATGGTCATAATCCTCCATGACATAGGACATTTCCTCGTTACCATCAATACTTAACATCACCTCATCAATGTATTGGGCTTTCCGGACCCCCTCCATCGCTCTGATCCCATGGAGGATTTTCTCCCGGTCTAACTCCGGCTTAAATACTGCCAATGCATTGGAAAGCTCAATGCCCGGAGTCTCTAAGAAGGCCCTTGTATCAATTGTGGTATTGTAAAACATGATCACCGCAAAGGTCTGTGCAAAGGATAGCGAAAGCATGATAAAAGCCATCATGATACTTTGCTTCTTATTTTGCAGCATGGACTTTATGGCCAGTACTACAGGGAGACTTCCCTTTGACCGATGGAGAGCTATCTGGTTTTTCCTAAAGCTATGGGTTACAATGCCTCCCCGCAGTGCTATGATGGGATGGAGCTTCTTAAGCTTCCTTGCGGACAGGTATGCAACAGCTCCTATGATCATCAAAATCAAAAGGAAGGCAATACCGCTGATAACCACGTCAAAGCCCTGATCCCACCAGAGGCCCGATTGTCTGGCAAACACATCCGACAGGACCGGTAGGATAAGATAGGAGGCTCCTATTCCGACGAGGCTGCCGATCAAAGCAATGCTAGAGAACTGGAGCACCACAGACAGGATAATCTGCCTGCTGGTATATCCGACTGCTTTCATCGATCCGATTTTAGACATATCCTCCTCAATGCTGTTATTGATTCGGAACCTGACTACAACCAGACCTACGATAACGATGCTTGCAGCAAAGGCAACGATCATTACAGAAACCATACTGGGTATCATAACACGGGATAATTTGACCAAGGGCAGGTCCAGGCTGTATACGGTATGGGTAATATCAGAGGACCGGGAAATGGTATCCTTATCAACGAAATTTTGAAGATCGGACTCGACCCTCTTATTTGCTTCCTTTTGATTGGTAAAGATTAACTTTGCTTGATATTCCCCACCCAGCTCCTTAGAAATCCTATCAAAACTACTTTGTGAGATATAAACTCCCATCGGACCGGTTTCCGGTGAGCTAAAGAGGACATCCTCGATAAAGCCCTTCACCGTAAATTCCAGAACTGTATCCTGAAAGGACATCTGAAAGGTATCATTCAGCTGATATCCACCCTCCAGCTGGAACAGATAGGGTAGATAGATGGAGCTCCCCTCCGCCGGTAACCTCTTTCCGATGAATTTAAACTGTGAAAGGCTACGGGTCTTCTCCATATTACGAAATAAGATAGTATGCTCCTTTGCCTCGTCGGTCCGAAACCTTACTCTGGCAGTCCCCCACAGGGCCTCCTCAATTTCCAGCTCCACAATATTATCATTGCTCTTTAAATATTCATCCATACGCTTATTATAAAAACTGTCCGGCATAGCATAATAGATATCCGAGGTATGAAGCTCTTCTGCCATTCCATCCAGGTAGCTTCCAAAATTAGAAAAAATCAGAAGCCCTATGTTCAGTAGCATCGCTGAGAGGAAGAACATCAGAAGCAGCGATATGGTGTGCCCCTTTGTCTTCCTGATATTTGCATTTACAAGCTTTATTATTTTATACATTGAAATCTCCATTCTGCTGGGGAGAGTTCTGACTGAATAAAGCATCTCCACAGCGTGTTTGGTCCCTTTGCTACCGATTACCAGCCCATATCAGAAAGGAACGCTGTTAGCTTCTCATGCCGCTCCCTATCCCCGCTGGCATATTTGCCAAGATTGCATTCCCCATGGATCACACCGTCCCGGATATAAAGAATCCGGTTTCCTCTTCTGGCTGACTTTAGATCGTGGGTAACCATGATGATATTCTGTCCGTTTTCATTTGCCCCTGTAAGGACATCCAGTACAGCCTTACCGGCCGCGGAATTCAGCGCTCCGGTCGGCTCATCAGCGAAGATTACCTTCGGCTCATTGATTAGCGCCCGAACGATTGCCGCACGTTGAACCTCACCGCCGGATAACTGTGCCGGAAATTTGCTCCATGCAATCTCCTCCAGTCCGACCTGCCTAAGAAGCTCCTTTGCCCTGTTTGTGATCGCTTTCCGATCCTTACATATTAACAGACCGCTGACCAGAATATTATCCAAAATACTCATATGGTCCAGAAGGAACACCTGCTGGAATATAAAGCCGCAATTGGAACGACGAAATACCGCCAGCCTGTCATCGGATTGCCTAGAGATCTCCTCTCCAAGGAACCTTATGGAACCCAGAGTCGGTTTATCCATACCTGACAGTGCATACATCAGAGTGGACTTTCCTGCACCGGAGGAGCCCATGATTACCGTAAAATCACCCTCATAAATCTCGATATCCAGATTCTTCAGCACATTCTGCTGAACACCGCCATTGGAGAAGGTCTTGCATAGTTTATTGGTAGATAGAATTACATTTGCCATAATTTCTTCCTTCCATAAAAATAAGACTGTATTCGCTTACAGTCTTATTATACTTGTTGATTCATTAACAGGTCTTTATCCAATTCTTAACTGTTCCTTAAATCATCTTAATTCTTTATACCAAGAGCAGACTAATTCTAACCACAAAGCCTTCCTCCGTATTCTCACAGAGAATCTCACCGGACATCTTGTCCATCAGGTACTTCGAGATGAATAGGCCCAAACCGGTACCGCTTTTCCCCTCCGCATTTCCTGCCCGGTAGAACTTATTACATAGCAAGGGAAGCTCCTCTGCTGCAACTCCGGGGCCGAAGTCCACAAATTCCAGCTCCAGATAATCCCCCCTGATCCGGCTGGTCACATGGATGGGGGTACCGGCATATTTATAGGAATTACTGATGACATTATCTACAACCTGGGCTAGTCGGAGTGTATCCGCCAGGATCAGACATTCTTCTATCACAGAGATCGTTACCCTATGATGATAGTCGGCATTTCGGATCAGCTCATAGAGGATTTGGCTTGACTGCTCCGTTACCGTAACCTTAAGCTCCTGAAGCTCCTCCAGGGTGGCATTGAACATATTAGTGATTAGGGTATTGATTTGATCCGCCTTAGAGCCTATGATATCCAGCTGACCTCGTACCGTCTCATTCTCCGTCCTTGCATACAGCACCTCCGAGACAGCCTTGATCGAAGCAACGGGCGTCTTGATATCATGGCTTAAGGAAGCAACCAGCTCCTTCTTGCTCTGATTGGCCAGCTTCTCATTCTCCCTGGCTTTCATCAGCTCCTCCCTCATAAGCTCAAAGCTCTCCGTAAATGCACCAAACAGGTTTCCACGGTCCATCTTCAGGGGTAGCTCGAGTCTTCCTTCCGAAACATTCTTAGCAAAGCTTTTCAGCTTACGGAAGGGTCTCAGTATCATCCTATCGATCAGTAATAGATAGAGAAGGCATAGAACGACCATCAGGAATATCAGGAGGAGGGTCCTCCTCTGCAGCTGCTCCTGGTATTGCTGCCATCGCTCCGCAGAATCATTATAGAGGATCAGCTTCCCAAGAAGCTCGCCATTCCGGGTGACATCTAATATCGTATCCCTGTTTGCAATGGCAGCAGGAATATTCTCATTCAATCCTCCCCTGGTAGCAATAAGAAGCTGCTTGTTCCGGTCTAGGATCAGATAATCCATGCCATACTGCATTCCAGGTAGATTTTCGCCGCTTAAGGTCTCCCATTGCTCTGCGACGGATTGAAGGATATCATTGACCGCTGTCATATCAAGCTTCTCCTGCCTTCTGCTCCTCCCTACCGAAAGAGTCAGTCCGGCTCCTATGGCTAATGCTATTACCAGCAATAAGACAATCCTTTTGACCTTCATCCTCTTCTCCTATTCCTCAAATATATAACCGGTTCCCCAGATTGTCTTAATATAACGGGGTTCATTGGGATTATCCTCAATCTTCTCCCGTAGTCTTCTGATATGTACATTTAAGGTACCGTCCCCGGTAATTGCATCTCCCCAAACCTTCTGGAACAGCTCCTCCTTTGATATGATACGGTTCTTATTCCGGATCAGGTGGGCCAATAGCTTATATTCCATAGATTTTAGCTGGATTTCACCCTCCCCATCCGTAAGCTTCTCCATATTAAGATCCAAGGTGAATTTCCCAAAACGGATCCTGTGCTCGGCAGTGCTTCCCCTATATCTCTTCAGAACGGTTTTTACCTTCGTCATCAGGATGTTCAGGGAATAGGGTTTCTGGATATAATCGTCCCCTCCGATATTCAGAGCGAGAAGTACATCGTCATCACTGGTCCTCGCACTGATGAACAGAATTGGGAGATTCATGCTTTCCCGAAGCCTCTTACAGATCTGAAAGCCGGAGGAATGGCCTAGATTGATATCCAGTAGGATCAGATCCGTGCTATTACTCTTAAAAAAATCAAAGCAGGCCTTCTCATCAGCCACCCAATAAGTCCTGACACCGAACATATTAAAAAAATCGCAGGTACTTTGGGAAAGCGCTACCTCGTCATCTACGATTAAGCAATCGTAATCTGCCATCTTGCTTATCCTCCCTAAGAATTGTTCCAGGAATCCCGTTTCCGATACATGATTTCGTCGGACCTGCGGTAGCCCTGCCTCTTATAGAATTTCTGCGCGTTAAGATTCTCCCCTCCGGTGAACAGCTGGAAGTCATGAATATTCTTACTACGGTACCAATCCTCCATAAAACACAGTAAGCCCTTTCCGATTCCCTGCTTCTGAAATGCCTCCTCTACATAAATCTCTGTAATTTCCGCATAAAATACAGAGTAACAGATGGATTTTAGTAGCTGTCCGCAGCCAAAGCCAAGCAGCCTGCCCTCTGCCTCTGCGACGAATACCGTCTCTGCATCCTCTCTTACAAGAGCCTCCCGTATTCCCTCCGTGGTATTGGAGCCCGTTCCGTTAAATGCATCATTCAAGCGCCTTAATTCTTCAGCATCGCTGACAACAGCCACACGATATGTAATATGCATGACATAACCTTCCTTTGATGAGAATATTTGTATTTTGTCTTCATGCTTTCATTATATTACATATCCGTTTTAAATCAACTATGAATATGGGCCAGCTTATAATTGCACGATGGCCGAGGCCCAGGTCAGTCCTGCTCCAAAGGCAGCCATTGCCAGGGTGTCCCCCTTCTTTATCTGACCCTTCCTTACTCCTTCTGCCAAGGCAATCGGAATGGAGGAGGAGGAGGTATTACCGAATTTTTGAAGCGTTACAATAAACTTATCCATGGAGATATTAAACTTCTTCGCCGCCGCTTCAATGATTCTTAGGTTGGCCTGATGGGGTATAAACCAATCAATCCGGTCCACAGGCAACCCAGCTCCTTCCAGCGCCTGTTCAAAGGCATAGGGCATGATTTTTACTGCAAACTTAAATACCTCCTGACCATTCATATATGTCGTATGCTTTCTGCCCTTTCTTTTCTCCTCTTCCTCAGGACTAAAGTAAACCGCAGGACAGGTTAAAAATTCTGCTCCCGTACCATCGGAGCCCATAGGAGAGGACAGGATACCGCCCTCCTCCACCGTTCCAAGGACAAAGGCACCGGCACCGTCACCGAATAGTACACAGGTATTGCGATCCTCCCAGTCCGTAATCTTAGAAAGCGCATCCGCCCCGATAATCAGGACATATTGATAGAGACCGCTTCTGATATACTGCCAGGCATTTGACAGGGCATAGATAAAACCGGCGCAGGCTGCCGAGATATCATAGGCAGCCGCATTGACCGCTCCTAACCTGCTCTGTACCAGGCAAGCCGTGGAGGGAAAGAAATAATCCGGTGTTACGGTTGCTACGATAATCAACCCCAGCTCCTCCGGCTTAATCCCTGCGTTTGCCAGGGCTTGCTCTGCAGCCCTTACCGCCATATCCGAGGTAGCCATATGCTCCTCTGCGATTCTTCTTTCCGAAATACCGGACCGTTCCACAATCCATTGATCCGAGGTATCAACCATCCTTTCCAGATCAAAATTCGTCAATATCCTGTCAGGCACATAACTGCCTATCCCAATAATCCCAGCTTTTCTATCCATGTCTTAACTCTCCTGTGATAAATAGTTCATTCCTAATTCCAAGGCCTGCATCTCCAAGGAGAAAAGCTCCTGCTTCTCCTTCGGCAGCAGGTCTCTCACCGCTGCCTCCATGGCTCCTAGAGAGGGCCTTGATAAAACCGCCAGCATAGCACCAATCATTACCACATTGGCAAATTTACTGTTACCGACCTCCATCGCCAGCTTCGTGGCAGGAATCGCAATCAATTGAATATCCTGGCGATAGGATGTCTGTTTAATCTGATGGCTGTCTACGATCAGGGCTCTTCCCGGCTTTACCCATGACTCAAACCTCTGTACTGCCGGAAGGCTCATCGCCATTACGACATCTGCCTTTGAGACCAGGGGGGATGCAATCTCACTCTCCGAGAGGATGACATGGCAATTCGCAAAGCCTCCCCTCATTTCAGGACCATAAGAAGGAAGCATCGACACCTTCAAGCCGTCCAGCATCCCAGCATAGGCAATGGTCCTACCTGCCGCAACAATGCCCTGTCCGCCAAAGCCAGACAGAATAATCTGATCCGTTCTCATCACTTGGTCCCTCCATCCTTCATTACTCCGAGAGGATAATAGGAGGTCATATTCTCCTCAACCCACTTCAGCGCCTTGACCGGTGACAGTTTAAAATTTGTCGGGCAGGTGGACAATACCTCAATCATGGTAAAGCCTTCTCCCCTAAGCTGCAGTTCAAAAGCCTTCTGAATCGCCTTACCAGCTTTTCTGATATGCTTTGGATCATGAACGGACACTCTCTCAATATATCTCGGACCCTCCAGTGTCGCCAGCAGCTCGGACATTCTGATTGGTAATCCTTCCTGCTGCCTTCTGCCCCTGGGTGTGGTCAGGGTAACCTGCTCCTGTAGGGTAGTCGGTGCCATCTGCCCCCCTGTCATTCCATAGATTGCATTATTCACAAATATTACCGTGATATTCTCTCCCCTGGCTGCCGCATGAACGATCTCAGCCGTACCAATCGCCGCAAGATCCCCATCACCCTGATAGGTGAACACAATGCGTTCCGGAAGAACTCTTTTAATTCCTGTCGCAACAGCCGGTGCCCTGCCATGGGCGGCCTGCTGCATATCGCAGGAAAAATATTGATAGGCAAATACGGAGCAACCCACCGAGGCTACCCCGATGGTCCTGCCTCCCAGATCGAAGGCATCCAATGCCTCTGCCACCAGACGGTGGATGATGCCATGGGTACAGCCCGGACAGTAGTGCATTTGCAGGTCTGTTAATGCTTCTGGCTTCTTAAATTCCGGCATAATTGATCCCTCCCGCTATTTCCTTCACCTTATCCTTGATCTCCTCAACGGTCATGACAGCTCCGCCCATCCTTCCGAGGAAGTGCACCGGTGCCCGTCCTTTCACTTCTAATCTAACATCCTCCACCATCTGACCACTGCTTAGCTCCACTACCAGATAAGCCCTCGCCATCCTTTCAAAGCCCTTGGACGGAAACGGCCAGACGGTCTGCGGTCGGATCATCCCCACGCTGTAGCCCTCGCTCTCCAGCTCCTTTATAGCCTGTCTTACGATCCTTGATACAATGCCATAGGCTACGAGTAAAATCTCAGCCTCCGGCCTAAGGATCTCTACTCTCTGCTCTTTCGCCCTGATCAACCGGTATTTCTCCTGAAGCCGCAGGTTTAAGTCCTCCGATTCCTCCGGCTTAATATATAAGGAATTAATGATATTATGGGCTCTCTTATTCCCTGTTCCTGTGGTTGCCCAGGGCTTGTCAAAGTGTTTCGGTTCCGGCACATGCAACACAACGGATTCCATCATCTGTCCCAGGATACCGTCTGCCAATATCAGGACGGGATTCCGGTATTCATCTGCTAGATCGAAGGCAAGCAGGGTAAAGTCATACATCTCCTGAACACTATCCGGTGTCAGTACGAGCAGCCTGTAATCCCCATGTCCTCCTCCCTTCGTGGACTGAAAATAGTCCGACTGGGCCGGTTGAATCCCTCCAAGTCCGGGTCCGACACGCATAATATTAACGATCACGCAGGGTAGCTCACTGCCGGCTATATAGGAGATCCCCTCCTGCTTTAAGCTGATCCCGGGACTGGAGGAGGAGGTCATTGCTCTTGCCCCTGCCCCTGCGGCTCCATATACCATACTAATCGCAGAGGTCTCACTTTCTGCCTGAAGAAACACACCACCGGCAGCCTCCATATGCCTTGCCAGATACTCCGGAAGCTCTGTCTGTGGAGTGATCGGATATCCGGCATAGAAATTACAGCCGGCTCTAATCGCCGCCTCAGCAATTGCATCATTACCCTTCATCAGCTTATGTTCCATATGCTACCTCCTTACTAATTTCAAATACCAGGTCAGGACACATCATTGCACATAAAGCACATTCGATACAAGAGCTTCTGTCGGTGATATCAATCGGTGTATAGCCTCTGCTGTTTACTGAGGCTTTCTCTAGGGTAAGTATGCTTTGCGGGCAGACCTCGATGCATAGCCCACACCCCTGACACAATTCCTTCTTCAATCGTAGCATCCCTTTCACTACCTTTCTGATCATTTCCTCTATTATTCCACTTTTTACTATTATTATTTATAGCATACATTATATACCTCTTGTATCATATATACAAATTAAATTTTGATTATCAAAGTATTAACGGCGGAAATACCTTATTTTACAGGGTTTTCTTAAAATAAGGTTTTCGTAAACATGGTACTTTTAACAATTACCTGTATTAATAATAACCCTGTAACATAGTTTTAAATAACACATATGCACGGACAAAAACTCAGTCTTTGAATTGCTTAATTCCTCGATCTTATGGGTGGTGGTAACAAATGACATAAAAACAGAAAGTCATGGAAGGCTTATATATCACTAATCCTTCCCTGACTTTCCCAGTGCTTTTTACTAATCTTCTAATTACTCCTTATTTCCTTTTCGTTTACGGACTCATTCCGCCAGCAGATACTCTATCTGCCCATTGATGAAAGGGAAATCCTCTTCTGCCCAGATTGCCAGCTCACCCCATAGGCTGGGAGACTAGTTGTGTTGATACACCATGATATGATTATAATTGTCTCCTAGGGTGAGGTATTTTCCATCATTCGTGAGGAATACCTTGGTAGCACTAAACTCCTCAACAGTCGGAAAAACCCTAGAATCCCAGGTCTTACCACCATCCGTTGTAGTCAGGCTCCACGTCTCGTAGCCCTTTCCCGGTTTCGTCCCTGTGAAAATCATGACTCCGTTATTTTCATCTGTAAAGCTGATATCAGCCAGAGCAATCGTGCTCTTATACAATCCGGGGGTCCCCTTCAAATCAGCCATGATCCCATATTGTTCAAAATCAAGCTCATACTGATTCCAGGTGGCACCACCGTCATCGGTTACAAAGAATAGTCCGTTATTACTCAAAAGGTAGGCATCCTCAGGGGTTCTTAAGCACACTGACCCTATTCCCTTTGCTTCCTTCGGGGCAGCTATCTCTGTCCAGGTCATACCTCCATCCTTCGTTGCTGCTATTTTATTTATGGTTGCGATCCAGCCCGTTGTATCGTCCAGAAAATCAATACAGGAATGCATGCCTCCAAGGTTAATATCTGTCACTGCACTCCAGGTTTTGCCCCCATCCTTGCTAACGCGGACATTTCCTCCGTTCCCTCCACACCACATGAGGTTTTCATCAACAATATCCACACTGAAACGGCAGGCAGAGTTATTCTGTGCCTGAGGCCAGGACTTGCCTCCATCGGCTGTATAATGAATTTCTCCACCATAGCCGACCGTTACACCCTCTTGATCATTTAGAAATCCACAGATATACGTCTGATGTGAAATCACGTTATCCACCACTAGAGTCCAATCCGAATCCAGTGGAGCCGTACTCTCGTCCGTTGTGGGCTCGGCCGAAGCCTCTGCCTTCTCATCGGATACAGGTGCAGCTGTTGGCTCTGCCTTCTCGTCGGATATCGGTGCGTTTGCGGCCTCCCTCTGCCCTGTTGAGGCTTCGGCCGGGTCGGCTGATTTACCGGAGGAGCATCCCCCCAACATTAGAGCTGTTATTAAGATAAGCATTATTGCGCTCGTGAAGTAGCCCTTTTTTATGGCATATAAATCTTTTTTCAACATAACCTTCCTCCTTACCTATATTGTTAGGTAGTTGCGAAGTCCCTCTATTTTCTTGCTTGTGCATCCAACAGACCCCTTCCCTATGGATGGGATATGCATTGCTATCGTAAGAGCAATCTGTACACAATTGGGAAAATAAATTCCTTCCACATTTACTATTCCTATATTATAGTAGCAAGGCGGTAGAAAATGGATTGCTAATCAGAAGTAAAAACCAGCGAATCGGATATTATTCCGGTACTGTATGTTGATTTCTGTACTCCTTTGGAGTACATCCGATATGCTTTTTGAAGGTACGCAGAAAATGGGTGTCATTGATGTATCCGGCCCTTTGCATAATCTCATTGATGGAAAGATAGGTCTTTCGCAGGAGCGAGCAGGCAATTTGCATCCTCAGACTTCCTATGTATTCCATGACAGTCATCCCCATAACAGACTTAAACCTCTGATTTAAGGTGGTCTTATTGGTATGGAATTGCTTCGTAACCGTCTCCATCGTGATTTTCTCTAGATAGTGAATATGCAGCCAGCTGATTAGCTCCCTGATCTCATCGGTCATTCTGCCATAATAAATATTATCATAATCATTGTTCTCATCATAGATAGAGTTAACCAGCAAAAGCAGCTCAATCAAATAAGACCTGCTCCGGCAGGGCCAGCCATCATCTCTCTGGGCTTTTAATTCCTTATTCGCCTTCTCAATCAATTGGGATATCCGTTTGCCAAGGTAATAGTTCGTGGCATATGCACCTATGTAGGTCTCAGACCGCTTGAAGAAGGATCTGAAGAACCAATTGTCATTATTTAGGGATTCCTTCCAGACCTCAAGACTTGCAAAAGTGACATACAATTCAAAGCAGCTTGGTTCAAAATACATAATATCCATTGTAAGCCCGGAGGCGCTAAAGATTTCTACCACATCCTTCTCATTCAGACATAATACTGTCGGACTTGTTACAAGCTGGTTGTTACTTCCGTTCCGAAATATTGCATGGCCCTCCTTGATATAAGCAATCCGGAACCGATCCTCCAATTTCTCTCCATCCAGATAATCCGTATCCAAGTCGCAACTGATTTTCAGCTCATAGCCCGGATAGAACTCCCTGCCCACGGTTGAAAAGCTCTTCCCCTCCATAATTTCCTCCCTAGAGATAGTTCACCCCTATTTCAGTTCTATTGGCACCCCTGTGATCACTGCCGTTATTATGAAATAGATTACATTTTCTGGTATATACGGCATTATATCATACCGTAGTAATACCTACAAGCAAAAGGCTTCTGATATCATAACCGATATCAAAAGGCGAGACCTTGTCGGGAGCCTCTCATACGATGCAGGATACATCATTCCTGAAATGCTTATATCGAGAAAAGGACTGAAGCCGGTTTTTCCACCGGCTTCAGTCCTAAGAGCTTTCGAGCATAAGCTTCTATGTGATTTATTATAGGGGAAGCTTTCTTCCTTCCTTCTTCCATTGTCTGAATTCCGCAGCTGCCGTGAACAAAACATCTGTGGAAGAATTCAAAGCAGTTTCACAGGAGTCTTGAATCACACCGATGATAAATCCGATACCGACAACCTGCATGGCGATATCGTTGGAAATGCCAAACAGACTGCAGGCCAAAGGGATCAGCATTAGGGAGCCGCCGGCAACCCCTGAGGTTCCAGCTGCTGCAATACTGGCCAAAATACTTAAAATCAGCATGGTCGGTAAATCAACTGAAATACCAAGGGTGTTTACTGCTGCCAAAGCCATGGTTGTAATCGTAATCGCTGCACCAGCCATATTCACAGTTGCACCCAGCGGAATACTAACGGAATAGTCATCCTCATTGAGTCCTAGCTTTTTGCAGAGCTCCATGTTGACAGGGATATTAGCAGCAGAGCTTCTGGTAAAGAATGCGGTAATGGCACTCTCTTTCAGGCATTTAAATACCAGTGGATAGGGATTTTGCTTAATCGTTAAAAATACAATCAACGGATTTAAGATTAATGCTACGCCAAACATACAGCTTACCAGGATGATTAAAAGCTTACCGTAGGTGGCGAAGCCCTCAATTCCTGTTTCAGCAATGGTAGAGAATACGAGGCCAAGGATACCGAAGGGTGCCAGGTTGATCACCCATTTTACTACCATGGAAACAGCTTCTGAGATATCTGATAAAACCTTCTTCGTCGCATCAGTGGAATACTTAAATGCAATTCCTAAAATTACAGCCCAGGATAGGATACCGATGTAGTTTGCTGTGGATAAGGCAGTAATTGGATTGGCAACCAAATTCATCAGAAGCGCCTTCAGTACCTCTCCGATGCCGGAGGTTACTTCAACACCTGTTACTTCTAAATCGGAGCTTAAGGCTATCGTGACAGGGAAAAGGTAATTTACCGCAACTGCCACCAAAGCAGAAGCCAAGGTTCCGATTGCATAAAGGAAAATAACACTCTTCATGTTGCTTCCGCCCCCTGCTTTCGCTCCCGCAAGAGAAGACATAACCAGAAAGAATACCAGAATTGGCGCTACCGCCTTTAATGCTCCAACAAATAAATTACCTAAGATACCGATGACGGTAAATTGAGGTACTGCCAGTCCCAAAATAAGACCAATCACCATACCAATCAGAATTTTTTGAATTAATCCTAACTTGTTCCATGCTTTCATTTTCTTATTTTCCTCCGCTTCACTTGTCCGTAGACGATTGATGTCAACTATCATGTTATCCTTGTTCTGATCTTACACCAAAGCTTATCCAAACACCTGTTTCATAAGCTTCTTTGCTGTCGGTGTTGCTGCTAATCCCCCTTCTGCTGTCTCCTTCAGCGTTGAAGACATACAGTCTCCAATTTTCTTCATTGCATGAATCACCTCATCTGCCGGAATCTTGCTCTCAATTCCTGCCAGGGCCATTTCTGCCGCTACAAAAGCAGTTGCTGCACCCATGGCATTCCTCTTGATACAGGGGATCTCTACCAAGCCTGCCACAGGATCGCATGCCATACCCAGCTTGCTTTTTAATGCTATTGCTACCGCATGCTCCACCATAGCAGGGGTGCCTTGACAAAGCTCTACCAATACAGCAGCTGCCATCGCACTGGCTGAGCCGCATTCTGCCTGGCATCCTCCTTCCGCCCCTGAGATACTGGCTTGGTTGGCGATTACCATGCCGATTGCCGAGGAAGTAAACAAAGCCATAACGAGCTGATCGTCATCGATTTGTCTCTCTTCGGCTATGGTCATGAGTACGGACGGAAGGATACCGCAGCTACCGGCTGTCGGAGCTGCAACAATCTTACCCATGCAGGCATTTGTCTCAGATACAGAAAGCGCATTGACCAACGCCTTCCCTATGATAGAGCTGCAAATCCCTTGTCCGCTTTTTACCACCTGATCCAGCTTATAAGCGTCTCCTCCTGATAGTCCGCTGATGGAGCGAGTATCCGGCTTCAGACCCTCCTTTGTACTCTGCCTCATAACCTCGAGCATTGTCTTCATCGTTGATTTTAATTCCTCTTCACTTTTGTCCATCAAAATTGCCTGATCCTTTAGTACCACTTCAGAAATCTTTATGTGCTCAGCCTCTGCCTTTCGACATATCTCTGCAACCGAATTGTATTTCATAATGATAACCTAACCTTTCATCAAAGCCTGTAAGCTTTGGGCTTTCGACAAATTTTTCGGGTTATATTTGCAGGTTATAATTAAATTGCATTTAAAATACTTACGGATAAAATATTGGGGATTCCCTGCAAAATCCGTTGTATTGACGGACCGATTTCTCCGTCAATCTCAATCGTCATAATCGCAACTCCACCCTTCTCCTCTCTGCTCAGTGAGAAGTTATTAATGTTAACACCGCTGTTTCCAAGAACATTACTTACCTTACCAATCATTCCCGGAACATCCAGATGAGTGACAATTAGGGCTGTGGATTTCCCGGAGATAAAAACATTGGCTCCGTTAATCCTGTTGATTAAGATGTTACCTCCACCAATGGAGGATCCCCTGACCGTTATTTTTCTTCCGCTCTGCCCCACCAGTTCTATTTCTACCGTATTGGGATGAGCTCCATCCAGCTCCACTGTATCAAATATATATTGAAGCCCTTCCTCCTTCGCAATCTCCAAACTTCTGCATATCCTGCTATCATCTGTATCCATCCCAAGAAGCCCTGCAATAATTGCCTTATCCGTACCATGTCCCCGATAAGTCTTCGCGAAGGATCCTGAAAAGCTGATCCTGGCATTCACAGGCTTCTCTCCCATCATAGAGTGGGTGTATTTGCCAATACGTACCGCTCCTGCTGTATGGGAACTGGATGGTCCGATCATAATCGGGCCGATAATATCAAAAACCCCCAGCATATGCCGCCTCCTTTCCTTTGGTTATTATTGCTGTCTAATTTTCATTTTCCCGTGTAGAATATGGCATTTTTCACATATTGATTCTATGTTTGGCTTCATCTTATTCTACATTATTTACAAACAGAGTGCAATGGATGTTTCTGTTAATATACCTATTGCACAAATTCATCCTGTTCATCCAGAAAATAGCTTCACCTGCCGACTGATATCTCCCCACCGGTGGTTTCCTTTCCTCTATTCAAAAAAAGATGAATGACTTACATCACTCACCTTTACAAACATAAAAGCACTCCGAGGAGTGCTTTTTGAATTAATATCATCTTTGGTACTCAGTCGTTACATCAGCTGTCAGTGTAATGATTTTTCATTCGGTTGGCAGCTATTTTAATGATCCGGAATCCCGTCCCCATCATGATCGTGAATTAACTGTTCTGCTGTATATTGAGGAATGTCATCCTTTGGCATTAGGCTATTAATAGTTAATAATGCGGCGATAGAGGCTATTAAGACGATAAACGTAACTATGATTAATTTTAGCGTCTTCCTATGTTGTCTTTCTTTCTTGCTATAGTATTTCTTCATATACCCTCCTGTCCTGGTGTACTATCTCTAATATAGCTTTGGTCTTTGGGACTTCAACAGTTCTCAGAACCTTGTAGCCTTTATTTTACCTTATTTATTACGATCTGACAACTATGGAGTTTCTAGCGAGGCTGCTAATTCCAACCATATCCTAACCGAGTAATTGAATTCCTTTTTCTGACTGCACATTTACTTCCTGTTCTATTTTATCCAGTAGCTCAAATATATGCTTGGACAGCTTTTCGGCCTCAGTATAATAGCTCCGGGCCTCGGACCTTTGAGAATTTTTTATTGCATCAATTACCTTGTGACCACAGACATGGAACTGATTATGTACCTCTTCAATGGCATCCCAATCCTCCTTGATCGAAGGATGGTCGACTGAAATCGTGTGATAGAAATGTCCAAAGGCACACTTTGTACTATTGATTTGAAGCGGATATAGTTTACCCTCCTCCACAATAGTCTTTAGTGTCGCCATCCAATTCCCATGGGCTGTTCTGGCATTCTTAATGTTTAACTTAAATTCATCATTGGTAATGTTATGGGCTCCGCCGCTTAAGGAAGCAAATAATTTCTTGGTTATATCAGACAAGCTATCATCCATCTTTGTGATTTGACTTGCCAGCTCCGCACTTTTCTCTGAATCATTAAAAATCTTCTGCGTCATAAAATTAAGCTTTTCAGCATCAACACTGGACGATTCCATGGCAATGTTGATTTCATTCGTAGAGGTTCTTACATCCGACATCGTTCTATTTACATTACGAACATCCTCGATTGTCCTACTTAATAATTCCATATTACTTTGCATGGTAGCATATACATCATCAATTTTGCTGCTCATTTCTGTGGTGGATTCAATGGTATTTACCATACTTTGTCTTCCGTTAACCGCTGCGTCTTTGATATTGTCCATAAAATTACGCATTCCCACTAAGCTTTTCTTCGTATTATCAGACAGCTTTCTGATCTCAGCAGCTACAACTGCAAAGCCCTTCCCCTCTTCTCCGGCTCTTGCTGCTTCAATGGTTGCATTCAAGGATAATAGGTTCGTCTGCTCTGCTATGACACCAACCGTATTGACAATTTCATTCACCTTATTGGTTAACTCAACCAACTCATCAATCTTCGCACTCATGATGGTGGAGTTCTCCATTACATTTTCCTTCAGCTTATTAATCTCGGTTAATTCACGAATACTTTCATCATTTTTCTCGATCAGCTTTTCCGAAGATTCAGCAAGGCTTTTCAGCGTAGCAGAGGAGGCATTTACCGCTTCTGATACCACAAACATGCTTGCAGTCGTTTCTTCCACTATCGCAAGGTTTGATTCACTCAGCTCAGCTATTTCCTTTGCAAAATCCTTCAAATTATAAGATATCTGGGACATGTTTACATCATAGCTACTCATCTGTGTAACAAGTCCAAGCAGATCCTTTGCAGAGATTGAAATCATTTCTTCATTCTGAAAAAACCGGTCAAACAAATCATATACGGTTTTATGTAGCTCATAGCCAATTTCAGGTGGGGTAGCTGCCACGCCTTGTAATTTGTTATTCACATAGGTAACAATACAGCGCGCTTCCTCACAATCACCTCTTCGTTTCAAAAAAAACATAACAAGCCTCCAATCATTAGTAACTATCAATGTCAATCATTTCAAGCTTTCAGATTACAACTATATCTTCAAAGCAATCACAATATCTTTAATATTACTACAAAAATCCGAATAATTCTACAACTTTTACGAGACAATGTAACAGGATATAAGCAAATACCCTCAGAATCGTGCGTATGTTAGTTTCAGAATGACAGTTACATTGAAATTAAATACAAAAAAGAGTTTCAAAGATTATTAAGCTTTGAAACCCTTGTGTCTGAGCGGGAGCATGACATGAGTCATGCTCCTTATTTTTATCTGCAATTGAAGGGACTTGAACCTTATCTAGTTTTTATCTTTTTTAGAGCCAATCTTAATATTTTTGAACAGGTTCTTACATTTACACTTAATTGAGCTCCTTGTTACTCGAAAGATTCCCCACATACCAGATTCAACATCCCATTTTAATGATCCAGAGCGGTATAGATAGTCTCCAGGGCAGGACGCTCCATCTTTTATCTCCATATTGTAGACACTTCCAATGCTAATTGCCCCTTGCAGCGGAATTAATCTCGATTTGGGGTCCTTTTCTTGCTCCCTCCACATATGCCCATGTATTGCGAAGCCTACGTTTCTTGGTTTATCTGCCGGCATTAACGTACGGAAAATCACCCGTTCTCCGGAATGTGCTGTAAAGATTGGTGTGGCCGGGTCACCATGTACCTTGCTGCTAAAGATTTTTGATATTGCTTTATTTTTCTTCAATCTGTTATGAAATCTCTCAGACCGGTAATTGTACGCTTTTTCTCCTGTGTCCTCCGGATCAACAGCATCATGTGCCCCAGGTTCCTCATGACCTGGTCCTTCATTCATCTCTGCACTCCCTGCTGTTTTAATCAGTTCTCCCTTCGCATCAAGCATACGAATTCCATTTTGTATGAATACCATAAACTCATTATAACGCTTCATCTTAGGTGCTGTAACAATTACTTGTTCTTCATAATCTCCATTACCAAGAGACAAATGCTTATGCCATTTTGCTCCCCGTGGTTCTATTATGATCGCTCCAAACAGCCCATGATATCTATGATTGCGCATGTCACCAAAGGATTGCAAACCACAGGTTCCATATTCCTTATCCGCATACCACAAGTATTTCTTCGATTCACCGGGTCCTACCGTTTGATCTTCATTGTTATATCCTACATTTACTCCGGAATCATGGGTATTATCATAGGTTAGGAACTGGGGATTAATTGAAACACGATTGGAAGGCTGATGTTCCTTGTCAAGAGGAACGACCGGGTAGTCAAAATAAGGTACAGGAGCACTGAATTTATTATGCAAGGTTACTTCAATCCAATCTCCCACATTCGCCCTTAAAATAAGTGGCTTAGGCTGCTTTTTACCGCTTAATACATGCTTCATATCTTTTAATGGAACAAATAATAATCCATCCGGATCATGATCTCCATATTGATTGTATTTGATATCTTTTTGAATCGCTGCTATCTCATATTTTCGTATTACAGCGCCTTTACCCGGCTTCATGGGAGGTGGCGTATGCTCTTTTCCCTGATGCAATGGTAACAGCGTTTCCTTTTGTTTGTCATACGCTCGGATAATTCCCCATAATCCTAACCATGCATCATCAATACCGCCAAAATAATATAGATAATCACCACTTCCATAGGGCTCGTCAATTCGCAAATTAAAAGCCTCGGATATTCCAATGGTCTGTGATGCAGACAAAGGAGACAGCTTATCATCAAGCTCTCGCTTCCATGACATTCCCACAACATTAAAGGCATGTTGCTCCTCATGTGCACCATCAATTAAGCGAATTACCATTTCATCCCCGGGATATGTTTCTAGGATTGGTGTTGCCGGATCTTGATGCACTTTAGAGCTAAAAATATAGGCCGGGTCATCCTTCTTCCCTAATCTCTCTCGCATTGGCTCCGATCGATAATTAATACCCATCACACCCGGGTCCTCATCCGATCCCGGAACAGGGGGCGGATTCAAAGGTTTGCCAGCTTTATCAAAAAGCAATGCGAAGTCATGAACAAATAAAGCAAATTCACGAAAAGCACTTCCATCCGATTTACGAATGACTGCTTGGGTACCACTTCTTATTTTCGCACCGGTATGAATATCATGGAAGGTGGATTTTGCAGGCTCTACGATTAAGGCTCCAAATACCCCATGCTGTTGATGGGAATTCGCAAATAGATGATCATGGAAGAAGACGGTATGCAGCTCCTCATTTGCATAAAATCGTTCGATCAAAGTTTCATGCTGTCTTGCACCGGCAATATTATTGTACCCATTGCTCCCACCGTCAGAGACAATGGTATCAAACTTCACTAGATGGATATGGTAACCGGCAATATCCGTTAAGGTTTCTAATTGAAATGCGCTGCCTTCAAGAATCTCAGGCAGTAGATTCGTAAGGCGAATCTCAATACAGTCCCCGGCATTCGCTCTTATTACCAATGGTTCCGCCTGGATTAACCCCTTTTCCACCTTACTTACATAGGCATCGAGCCCGCCATGCCTGATTAGCTCCTCCTTTAAGACAAAAAATCTGCCCTGTGGATCGTTCCAGCCATAACGATTGTATGTTACTTTTGCCTGGATGAGGGCTATCTCAAATACTTCTATTTTACAATTCTTGATACAGGGACAGCTTCTGGAATATAAGGCTCCCGGAGCAAAGCCCTTCACAAAGTTTGCTTTTTCTAAATCAGTCGGATTTATTTTATTCTTCCCTTCCGGGGTTAGTATTCCAAGCGGAGGTTGCAACGGCCTTCTCCCTGAGGTCCCCTTGATAAAATCCCGGATGAGTCTCATCTTTTTTGGGTGGTATCGGTCTATCTTTTAATGGCTTAAGTGCTTTTACGGGGGTTTTATCCGGGTATTTTCCAGTTCCATCTTCCAGACGGTCAAATACCCTCCATAAACTCCACATACCTTCATGAAAATGGGGGTAGAGATGACAGTGCCAGATTGCATCCCCTATCATACCATTTAAGCTTCCTGCACCATATAAAATATCCAGCGTATAACATTCCTGAGGACTGATTGATTGAGAATCAATGATTGTTGAATTTGGATTATCCGCTTCTAACCTCCATTGATGGTTATGAAGATGGAATACATGGGTTTCCTTGATCCCTCCATGGATTAATCTAATTTTGGCCGGATCACCCACATATGCCCTTAGAATTTCAGGAGCCGGATCCCCATAAGGCCAGGAGCTCATAGAAATATCCTCTCCGATCACAGGGAGATGATGAGGCATTTTTGCCGGAGGAATTGTACTTGCATCCCGATTTCGCATCGGCTCTGAACGGTAGCTGATACCAGTAGTTCCCGAAGGAAGGCCGGTATGTGGATCCATCGGTACCTTTCCGTCTTTATCTTTGATCTCTAATTCATCATGAAAGAAAACTGCATATTCGCGAAAGCTTTTCTCTTTCGGATGATAAATATCCGCAAAAAGTCCACTTTCTAATGGTTCTCCAGTGATTGGGTCAAACCAGGTTGAGTCAGCTTTTTCTATAATGATTGCTCCAAACAGGCCATGTACATTGCTACCTTCTTCACTGCTTCTTGTGTCTCCCATATCACTGAATAAATAGACCCCCTCTTGCTCAGCATACCATTTGTAGGTGATTTGCTTAGCGGTTGTAGTATCCGGATTCATCCCAACAAAAGCACCATCCGAGTCTGTTACATCATAAGCCAGACCTTGAACATGCATTGATAGGTTTCTATCCAGTGAATGATACAAATTTACAAGGATTTTATCACCAACATTAGCACGGATTACCAGTGGTCTTACTTCTTCATATGGCTGTGGTATCTTTTTCTTGAAATTTTCTAAAGCCTTTGTCTGAATTCTGCTGGCATTCTTTTTCAGAACATACAAAAGTCCATTGGGATCGTGATCTCCATATTTGTTATATACGATTGGTATGGATATGACTTCTATATCAAACTCTCGAACATTCTGCTTCTTTGATTTGTCAAATATACCCACTATATTCGCCACCTTTTTCTTATATAATAAGGAATAATCATATTCCTGATTTATTATATGAGAAAAATGTCTACTCGTGTCACTTATGGGGGTTTACTTCCCCTAATGAAGAAAGAACTACCGACTCAGTTCGGCTGTTGTACAACGCATAAAAAGAGCTGATGGCTGCAGTGGCATAAGTTAACCCCGGGCATTTTGCCCGGGGTTATTATTTATACTTTCCAGCGGTTTCCGCAGCTCTGGCATACTGCATATGATTTAGTTTTTGATCTTGTCCCTCCTCTGAGGATTGGTACGATCCACCAAAGGCCAAAGGTAATAATGATCAAAAAGATATGTACCAATGACATTAAACATCCCCTGTGCTTAACTTCGTTTACGGCTTGTACATTAACATTTTCACTACCACATCTCAGACATCTCATAAAAATACCCTCCTTAGTATAATTCAATACTTACTATAGTATTATATTACCAATGGATGATTTTGTAAATATAAAGAACCCTCTCACAATCGCCTTAGCGTTCTATGCGCCCAGGGTAGTATTCTCGCCATCCTTACAGAGATTTCATTCAAACCGGTATGATCCATATGAGATGTACCAATCGGGATTGCATATCAGCCCTTCGCTACTAGCTTTTTCTCTAAGTAAGCTCCCTATTCTGTCACTAAATCCAACACACGCTAGACTAAGGATCTAGTCCGGGTATCTGGCTGTTCCTTATTGTTTTTCACGGCTTTATGATATATAATTTTCAAAAAGAACTTCGTAAGCGAGGCATGAAGGCTGATAAGCTAGAGCGAATTATCATCTTATCCTTTCTAAATGACATTTCCTCACCAGTTGATACGCCTAAACTTAAATGAACAGTTTTACCAGGCATACCGGATAATAATGGAAAGATAAATGAGATGATTTAAAATGTCCCCTTCTCTTTATCATAAATATTAATTTGAAAGAGGAAAACTAATGTACGGGAACGTAAGTATTCATAAAACAAGGAAACAAGAACTAAGTGAAACTATAAAAGAATACTATGCCAATTTAATTGCACCAATGGATGACATGTGGGAAGAAGCAATCATTGGAATATCGAATTATTATAGCATAGTCCTTAATAATAATGATGCTGGCTATTTTTGTTTAGATAACGACAATCTATTGTTGCAGTATTTTATGAAAGATAAGTTTATAGATGAGTCGAAAGAAATACTTAACTATATTTTAAAGGAATATGAAATAAAAGAAGGTTTTGTAAGTACTATTGACATAAGAAGCTTGCCATTGTTTTTAGATTTCAATCATGAAATACATACTCATACATTTTTATATAAAGATATTTGTCATGTAGATCAGGCTAGTCCTATTGAAGGGATGGAAATTAGGATCGCTACACCTACTGATGTACAGAGTATTATTGAGTATCATGAGAATCGTGTTGATTTACAAGGAAGTTGGCTAAGACCGTATTGTACTAATCTTATAAAAAAGCAACAATTATTTTTATTTGAGGTAAACAATGAAATGATAGCAACAGGAGAAAGAAGAATTAGTGAGAGTCAAAAAGGATATGCGCACATTGGAGTTACAGTGGCTAAAGAATATCGAAAAAAAGGGCTAGCATCCTATATATTATCTTATTTAAAAAAAGACTGCTACATATATGGATTAATACCAATTTGCTCAACTACGATCAATAATATAGGTTCTCAAAAGGCCATACAAAATTCAGGGTTCTTTGCTTACCATCGTATTGTAAAGGTGAAATTTTAAGACAAGGATTTAGTATTTATTGACCCCGGACTCTCTTTTGCGTTCCAATATAACAAAAAAGCCTTGAAACTCAAGGCTTTTTTCAATGCAGTCGAGGGGACTTGAACTCCTTATGCTACTCTGAAACCCCCATAGAAAGGAGCAATTCGATTTTGAACTATTTGAACAGTGATCAAACCCGCATAGATGGTTTTGTTGTTTCCTTTCATAATTAAGATATCCGTTCAAATTTCATATTATTTTTTGAAGCAAATTTTTGTGCATAGGAGCCTTCAGAACCTTTTATGACTAATGATCTATTGGTATTATAGAATGCAATATCGGAAATGCTTGTCACAGAAGTAGGGATTGTGATCTCCATTAACTTAGAGCAGCCATAAACGAAACTACCATTAATCCTCTTTAGTGACGAAGGTAATGTAATGGAGGTTAAACTCTCACATCCATAAAATACAGACTCACCCATTTCTTTCACGGAATTTGGTATTGTTATTGTTGTCAGCTTCTTACAATTTGAAAATGCACCGGCTTCGATACTCTTAACGGAGCTGGGTATTGTTATCTTAGTCAGTCCCTCACAACGGGCAAATGCAACGGCTCCAATACTCGTAACGGAATTGGGTATTGTTATCTCAGTTAAATTTGTACATCCGTCGAATGCATTTTTCCCAATTCTTTTGACAGAGCTTGGTATCGATATACTGGTTAAACCGCAACCGCTAAATACTGCATTCCCAATACTTGTGATTGTATTCGGTAATGTTATACTCCTTAAACCGGAGCAATTGAAAAATGCTCCATCCCCAAGGCTTTTTACAGAACTCGGAATGGTTATCTTTGTTAAGGCCTTACAATTGTAAAACGCTTCTATTCCTATGCTCTCAACAGAATTTGGTATAGTAACCTTATTTAGCTTTTGGCAAGCATGAAATGCATGATCCCCTATACTTTTAACGGTTTTGGGTATGATCACACTTTCTAATTCATTATTAAATTTGAATGCATTCTCTCCAATGGTATGGACAGAATTCGGTATGGTTATACCCCCGGAACACTTTGTTCCATCAATCAGGATACCATTTACTACTACCACAGGATCCTTATCCTGCTGCTTTTTCAACCATGATGTTTTAATAAATGCATCTACACCTAAGCAGAAAAGTTTAATGTAATGCAACAATATACTAAAATAATCAAAGGAGGTTTTTCGATGCTAGAAGCTTATCCTGATGTGCTAACATTGAATGAAACGCTTGAAATTCTTGGTATCTCAAGAAATATGCTTTATGATTTGATTCATACTGGTCAAATTCCTGCATATCGATTAGGGAGAAAAATCTGGAGAATAAATAAAACGAATCTTATTGATTATCTTAAAAGTAAATAACCGTCATCCGTTAAGCATAATTTTTTGCTTAACGGATTTTCGCTCTAATTAATGACCTAATTGCCATATATATTCATTTCTATTATCAATGTAGTTATTGATAAACTACTTTTACCTCTATCTACAATTGATAAGTACATAAACTTTTTGTAAGAACTGTACTGTTAAATACTTTGTCTATATTTAACTCCTTTTCAATCTTCTATATTGCATTTTCTTCCAGATACCCCTTGCTTTAAAGCATAAATCTCTTTCTATATCAAGCTCTGATACCAATATTTCATTATCCACTATATCCAATACTATTTCTATGTCTTCATCTTTGCGAATAATATGATCAATTCTGTCTAATATTTCTCTCACTTTTGAGATTGGAATTTTGTCTAATTTTGGCAATAATATGCTCCCAACTTCACCCGGCAATATTTCCAATACTCCTCCTCCGTAACTTCTTCCACATATCTCAGTAAAAGCAAAAGAAATACTGTTGTAATATGAAAGTAGTATTTGCTCTGGAACTATATCATCATTGAATTTAATTCTATGCATTGTATCAGTTGATACAGCATTGCACTTATTTAACACAAATTTGGGATACAAATTGTTTCTCCTTAGGAAGAATGCATCCGGAACCCAGATTGACGGAATACGATACCATCTGCCTCTAATAGTGCATTTATAACCTTTATTCTCTCCTGCTTTTTCCCCTGCTTCGATATAATCTTTATGCTTTGGTGGATAATTTTCATAAGGAGTTTCAGGGAAATCAAGAAGATAGGCTGCTTTACCTTGATTTACATTATTAAGCCAATCCTGCTCCGTAAAATATATGCTATGTGCATGAGAGCTTCTCCCAATTAGCGGTCTAACAACATTATCAAATTCAAATTCTTTTACTGTGTTTTTTGTGACTGAAAAGTATTTATTATTACCGGTAGTTATACCAACATTAATTAAAGCGACATCTGACATCCTTTGGAATCGGCTATCATTCCTTAATTGTCTAATAAGTTCATTTTCTTCGTTATTCGTAAAGTATTTAGTCCATTTTTCACGGACATGCTGCATTTTTTGAAATCCATTAGCTTTTAGATCTAATGTGGCTAAATCTGTAAGATTGTTTAGCTCAATAATTTTAATACCTTTTTCCGTCTCTCCCTTTTCGCCTATAAATACTACTATCTCTTGCTCAATATCAGGAAAAACTAATTCTTCAAAAGTTATTAAAGTTATTTTTGATAGTGTATTAGTCAAAAATAATCTCAAATCTTCCGCATAAGCGACCTGCAAAATCTCTGCCGGTATAACAAATGCGATTTTTCCGTTATTACTAAGCATATGTACACATGCAACTAAAAAACCTACCCATGTATTGACCAGTTTATTAGCTTTCATACCATGCGAAGTCAAAATGGTTGACATGGTTTCTCTCTGTGCTTCCTCTAGATATTGATATCTTATATAGGGAGGATTTCCCAATATAAGATCATATTGTCTTTTATTCACGTTATCCATATAGAAATCAAAAAAGTCACTATTGTATACTTCTATATTTTTAGCATTCATTAATCGACTTTTTAGCTGTAAAGCTTCTTTCTTGTCAATTTCGATTGCAGTTACTTTTTCATCATTCTTTAAAAAATCCGTTTTAATTAAGCCGTCGATAAATACACCATCTCCACAGCTTGGTTCTAAAATATAATGAATATTCCTATCATCCTTAAACAGTTCAATCATTTTTTCTGCCAAAACCAATGGTGTATAATATGCACCTCTTAGTTTCTGCTCAGTACTATCTTGTTTTAAAATCATTGGCTCACCTAAAATTCTGCTGATAAATCATGGTAATATTATCCTCTATTTGCTTTATCAGCTTATTTTTCTCCTTTTCAAGAATATTTAATGAAGCTTTATCAACTTTAACTTGCATATCTTCATTTATCTTATATATCATTCTGGTGATTTCAATAACAGTATCGTATATAGATTTTTGAATTTTATCAGTAAAATCTAATTCTACAAATGGTAATTTTGATAATAAGAATGTTCCTCTAGCAGTAAATCCATTTTCAAAATCGCTTCCCATAGTTTTTAAAAGCTTTTCAGTATATGGATGCGCTAACCATGCTTGAATATATTCCAATTCGTATTTACTGTTTGGTAGTTTACTTATAGCACAATATCCGGCTGTTCCACCAGAAGCAATAAGCATATTGTTATTATCAAATGCATACATTGGCTCTTTACTTAATATGCGCACTATTAGCTTAGGTGTATTAATAAATGCCGTTAAAGCCTGGGTCCTACCATACTGATACCAAGTATTATAAGTCGCATTTTGTACATCTCTTCCCACTCCATTATTTAAGGATCTTGGCACCAAATAATCATAGCAATCTGATAGATACGAAAATGTGCCTGGATAAATGGTTCTCATTATTTCAATATTTATTAAGTTCCCGTCATAGTCATAAGGGAATATAATCAATTTATCAGTAGTTAATAGCGAGTATGTATTCATTCCTTTCTCATCTAATTTTGTAGGCTTGAAATATGGCTTTAAAATACTTTTCTCTATTAAATATTCTTTCCCGAACTTATGTATTCTGTATATTTCTTGTTCTTCTGAGATAATATTTGACTTATCAAACCAATAAATAGGTTCTGGTCTTTCAGCACTTGTTTGAATACCATTAAATACATTAACTACTTTAGATAAAGGAACTGAAATATCCTCCATTTTATTAATCATTTTAATAAAAGAAATATCTGTTGATAATCTCCATGGGTCTTGCCCTAAGATATTTGTTTTCAAAGTAACTTGGTCCTGATCGTCACCTGCCCATAAAGATGTTATTGATTTAATATTCATATACTTTAATTCATCGTTATTGTTATATATAAATGTCACAATTGAGCTATAAATTGTTTTATCAGGAAATAGCTGTAAATCACCAAAATCATCAATTTCCGCCGTCTTTTTTGCTACTAATTTCCGCAGTTCTTGCCCTGCAGCTATTTTATAAAATTTATTGGGAATAATAAAGCATACTCTTCCTTCTGTATTTATTTTGCTTAATGCTCTTTCAACAAACAGAAAATATTGATCAAATTGCTTGTATGCACTTCTATAATTCTTCTTGTAAATACAAAATTCAACATCGTGCAACAAATCATGCATATCTTCCGTCTTAACATACGGAGGGTTACCTATAATGGCATCAAACTTATTACCATTATTTATACACTGCCAATTGAAAGGAACAATATCAATTAATGTTTCGGTCGATACATCATAACTCTTTAGGTCTTCATCGGAGATTAATGAATTACCATGACATATATTAACTGATAAATCAGGTAAAATCGGGTTGCACGAGATGACAGATGGCTCTGTCTCATCTTCTATAAGCTTTAGGAGTAACGAAAATTTAGCAACTTCAACAGCATGTATATTAATGTCAATTCCAAAAATACACCCTGTTAATATTTTTCTTTTATCACTTAATGGCAGCTTCTTTTTTCCATTACTTAATTTCAATAAATAATCCGGTTGATGTAAGCTATACCATTCCGTACAGTAATTAACTATGTATTGGTAAGCCTCTTCCAGAAAAATGCCTGATCCACAAGCTATATCTGCTATTTTTAGATTTAATAATTCCTCAGGCCTTTTACCTTTACATAAGGGCTCTAGAGTATTTTTAATCATATATTTAACAATTTCAATAGGCGTAGTAACAACCGAGCGGTATTTGTATTCCTCTCTTCGCGCTAACTGTATCTGTTTTTTTTCATCGATTAATCTTTCAGCCAGAAAAGCCTCATACACTTTTCCCAAAATACTTGGCTCAATAATGTTAAACAAATACGGTGTTTGCGGATAATATAATGACATAACCATATTAAAAATAATCTCATTATTTAAATCAAAAATGATATACTTACCTTTGAATAGCCCAGAGTTATATCGTTTATCTGCCTCCTTAAATACTCTAGTTAAAGTATCTTTTAATTCTATTTTATCTTTAATCGCATCTTTAAGTTTTTTATATAGAGGAAGATTCCTATCTTCGCAAATTCTCAGGAAAATTATTTGGTTAATAAATTCCTGAACAACATCATTCAATAGGTCAATATTTTTATACCTATCATCTACTTCATATAAATATCTGCCAAGCTCCAAGCGCCATAAATTGATTTGTGCCAAAAACATATCATCAATTTCTGCATGATAACGGTTCTTTTCTTGAAAATTACTTTCTACAAACAGGTCATAACGTCCAGAGTAAATACTATCTCTAGAAATTAAATCATTAATCTCATTATATTTTTCTATATATTCTGTATAATGATATTTACGATATAACGATGTAGTAGCCTCTTGACTTTTGTCAGGTTTATTGGTTGTATCATAAATTAACAAATTCTCAAAATTTGTTAGGACAGCTATTTTATGTTTTGCATTCCAGCCATATCTTCTTATCTGCAATGCGGGCTCAATTTCGATGGTTATATCAATACTCGGTTTTTTCGCTTCAACAAAAATCTTAGAAATACCATTAAGGGTTAGAGTATAGTCTGGACGTTCCAAGTTATTAGAGAACTTCTCTACTACAACTTCTTTATATTGAGGCAATACTCCTCTCTTATTTTGTACATCCCAACCAAAGCATTCCAGCATCGGGCTAATAAACTCATCGCGACATGCTTGTTCATTGTAACTTCTGCTATTTCGGTATTCATCTCTACTTCTATGATATTGACAAATCATTCTTTTTAAATCTTCAATACCCATCGCCTGTCCCCCCAATTCTTTGCTTTTGTTTATATATTCTTGGCATTGTAAAGTAATATTCTTTTCTATCAATTAACATTATTATTACACGCCAGCATACCATTTCATGTCCATTTGTTAAAGTATAATATAATAATTATTTAGATATTGATACCCTTAAATTTATTATACATAATTTCGTCATATTTTCCAGCACTCGCTTGGCGCATTTAATTATTTATATATTTTAAACAAAATTATTACAATTTATCTGCAAATAATCATGATGAAAATACAGTTTCTATACTTAATCGGGATTTAAAATTATCTTCTGTAAACTCCTTTAACTTTTGATTGTATAAATCTCTAGCGATTTCCTATTAGCTCTAAAATTCACTTATTTACCCCATTGCATTCCAATTGCATTCCAAACGTAAAAAATCAAGGGTTTCAAAGTTTGTCGCAACTCTGAAACCCTTGATTTTACTTACTGCAGTCGAGGGGACTTGAACCCCTACCCAGAAACCCGGACTAGATCCTTAGTCTAGCGCGTATGCCAATTCCGCCACGACTGCATTATATTGTTCGCCATCAGCAGCGAACAATAGTGATTATATCATCCCTGTTGGGTAAATGCAACACTTTTTTCTCTTTTTTGAAGTGTAAAATGTAGCCTGTGTTGTACATCGATTAATATATTTTTACTCATTCAAGATAAGCTTTAAGAGGCTCCTCCGCCTTACTTCTTCTTCCGAATACAGGCATCAAAGGTACCTCTCATGGCAGGGTTGTTGATCATATTTCCTCGGTAGTCAAACCTTGAACCATGACAAGGACAATCCCAGGTCATCTCATTTTGATTCCACTCTAGCTTACAGCCTAAGTGCGGGCATTTGGTGGTTACGAAGTAGTATTTATCGTCTTGGTCCCGGTACACTCCTACCCTCTGACCATCATAACGTACTACTCCGGCCTTTCCCTTCTCTATATCCTTCAGCCTGTTATGGGGAATCTTAAGATATTCGGATAAGAGACTAATCGTAATAATCGCTGCATCCTTTAGGAGCACCCTGCTGCCGGATAGCATCAGCCTGCGGGGATTGAATACCTTCTGGAACTCATGGTTTTTTCCAGCGATCCTCTCACTGATGATCATAGCTGATACCATGGATCCGGTCATACCCCACATATTAAAACCGGTAGCCACATAGATATTCGGAGTCTGAAGTGAATAGGCTCCGATATAGGGAATGGAATCCGGTGTCATACAATCCTGATTGGACCAGGTATATAGAAGCTTAGCCTCCGGGTAGTATTTTCGTACATGTTTCTCAATATTCGCATAGGCATCCTTAGGCTGATAGTCACCGGTACGGTGAGTAACACTTCCAAAGATTAGCAGATCCTTATAATTTCTAAGAGAGAAGCCGTCCTTGTCAGCATCCAGATACATGCCATCCAGGCGGTACTTAGAAGCTTCCTCTCCCGGCTCTATGGCGCTCAGATAATAGCGCTCCTGATGAAGCTTGAAGAAATAATAACCCGGAACATTGATGAAGGGATAATGGGTAGCGATTACTACCTTCTTCGCCTTCACACTCCCCTGATCCGTCTTAATCAAGCCATCCTTATGAATCTCGGTAACTCTGGTATTCTCATAGATATTCAGCTTCTCCACTACCGCATCCAGGAATTTCAGTGGATGGAACTGAGCCTGATGATCGAAGCGGATTGCAGCCTTCACTTGGAAGGGTAGAGTTGTCTCCGTGGTAAATGATGCTGGAAGTCCAAGTTTTAGAGCCGCCTCAACCTCCTGCTTAATCTTTGCCACATTATCCAGTGTATAGATATAGTTCGGGTAAATCTCATAGTCACAGTCTATCTGCAAATCATTGATGATCTCCTCGTATTTCTCAATGGCCTGTTGGTTCGCCATCGCATATTCCCAAGCTCTTTGTTCCCCTTTATACATCATGAGCTTCCTATAGATAAGCCCATGCTGGGAGGTTATCTTCGCTGTTGTATTCTTCGTCATGCCGCTACCGGCTTCCTTACACTCCAAAATCACTGTCTGGATTCCTTGCTGCTGCAGGAGATATGCTGTCAGAACGCCCGCAAGTCCGGCTCCGATAACCGCAACCTCTACCTCGATATCCCCTGTCAAGGGTGCACGTATCGTTCTTTCTTTATAGCCTCCCTCAGCATCCTTCGCATAACGGTATTGCTTCTGTACCCATAGGGATTCGCCCCGTTCTATACCGCTTTCTTCAAAGGTCCCATTTTCTTTCCACAAGATCGCCATTATATATCACCTCAAGCCTATATTTGCCAGAAGTGAAACAGATTATTCTTATAATGAATAAAGAGTCTGCCAAGGCAGACTCTTGTGTCAAGGGTAATGAACGCTATCTTTATCAATGAATAGTTATCCATCTTCGATGTGTGTGTATCTTTCTAGGTGGCCTTCTCCAATAGAAACAAACTTCCAAAAATAAAACTCCCCGAGTAGGGCTCGAACCTACAACCCCGCGGTTAACAGCCGCGTGCTCTACCATTGAGCTATCGAGGAATACGTTAGTAATTTTAATACGCGGACCAATAGATGTCAATATTATTTTTATAATTTTTACCATATTTTATATGCTAAACAAAAGGACCATTCTTACCTCCTCATGGCAATCTTGGTCCCTGCGCATATACATGCCTTATATTTAGTCACCCCAGGTTCCTACCAACTAATTCTTAGCTGGGAAAGTTTAATTCCTTACAGAAATCGAAGCCGCGCTATCCTCTAGTGGCTTCGGCCAGTGGCTGCACCAATCCGGCATGACAGCATTCATAAACCTATCATCGGAGGGTTCATAGGACTTGATATCCCGGATCGGTGTATCATCCTCTGCATCAATATAGCCCACCTCCAGTGTATACATGACACATGATGAATTATGGGGACAAGGATGTAAAAGAAATTAAAGCCATTTGAAATTTTGTATTGAATTTAGACAACTTGTATGCTATAATCAAATTCGTCCCTCAAGGAAACCAACAGATCCAAGAGGAACAAAATGAATAAGCAGTTGTGGCGGAATTGGCATACGCGCTAGATTCAGGTTCTAGTCCGGGTTAACTGGGTAGGGGTTCAAGTCCCCTCAACTGCATCGGTTAGATAGCTCTTAATCCCTTTAAAATCAATGGGTTAAGAGCTTTTCTATTTGTGTTGAGTATGATTACCTATGATTACCTTCATATTCTAATTGCCTTTTCTATTTGTGCTTCCTTGGTTTTTTGTGTTTTATTGGAAAAGTAGTAAAACTTTTGTGTTGTTGATATATCCGAGTGCCCCATTTGTTCCGTAATAATACTCTCAGCCACACCTTCATCTATAAGCGTTGTTCCATATGTGCGTCTAATTTTATGCATAGACTTCTTAGGGATATTTAAAGCTGCACACATTCTATTAATTGCCCCGTTGTAGCAGTGAGCCATTATCCTTTTACCATCCGTTTCAAATAAATACTCTCCTACTGGGTTAAGCTGTTTTATCTTTTCGATTGTTTCCATCGTTCCATCAGTTATAATAACATATCTATCACCCATATCGGTTTTCGGATACTCTTTTATTTCGTGCGTACACTTATTGGTAATAGGGTCTTTGTATTTAATCTCCTGTCTTTGCACGTGAATCCTTTTTCCTACGATGTCCGATGGTTTTAAAGCTGCCAGTTCGCCACACCTCAACCCACTTTGGAAAGCAAGTAATAAACCCAGATTCAGCATCGTAGGATTGTTTTTTAGGTACTCAGTCGTTAACGGTATCTCATCCTCCTGATATACTTGGTCTTCTTTCTTATGTACAACCTTGGTGAAGATGTTATTTGATAATTCCAAGTCCTTCATAAACCACGATATGCTTAGTTGAGTATACTTATTCTTTTTAGCCCGCTTAAATATCCCAAATATGAGGATACGACAATTAGCAAAAGCTTTCCGAGTAAGCTTATGTTCCATTATAGTCTTTCGGATAAAATCCTCTATATCATCCTCGGTGACGTCTTTAACCTTCATTCTTTCAAAGTTTGTACCTTTGAAGAATCTTATGTAGTCATTGTTATATCTATCGAAGGTTCCTCTGCCTATCTCATTGGTCTCAAGTTTCGTATTCACCCAGTCTTTAAAGACCTCCGATATAGTCGGTGCTTCCTTTTTGGATTTATAATGGTCTACAATTAAATTAAGAATATCCGTCTCTGAATTACGCTTTTTAAGAACTCGACCCTCCTTCTCTGGAATATAAGTATACCATTTTCCATTCTTGCCCTGCCATCTTTCATACTGATGGAGTGATATATAGTATTCTCGTTCTTTCTTATCCATTTCTACTTGTACGCTAGACAGGTCAAGCATACCATTCTCTATTGCAAATCTCAATACTTCACTTTCATATGTCATATGTGTTACTCCCCCATAATCATTTTTATGGGATGATTTATTCAAGGCACAAAAACAGTCACCCAGAATCACTTAAAATGAAGAAAATTTTGCAACTTTATGGTATAATCTTATCGGCCTATATAATTATAGAAGGAAATGATACTATGACGAAGCAAATAAAACGCTCAGCTGTTCAAAAACGAGAACAAATAGCTGAAAGACTTAAACAAGAGCCGTCCTTATCAAATAGGGCTATTGGTAGACAGCTAAATCTATCCCCGCATACTGTAGCATCCGTCCGAAAGCTCTTGGGCATACCAAGAGGTACTTATATCTGTGCAAATGCTCAGTGTGGCACACAGAGCTATGATTGGCTTAATGACCCGTGGATACTTGAAAACAGGCACGTTATAGACACCATAAGAACTCCAAGAGCATTACGTGCAGTTAAATCCGGTCCAGAGGTCATCAAAGTTATGAAAGAGCGAGGGGTTGGAGCTGTTAGAGCACAACAGATACTTAATGTACAGAGAAAAGCGGAACACAAAGCTACTAATGGTATAACTATAGCCGATAAAGACATTACCATCAGAGAAGACGATTTGAGAACCGGCCTCAGCTGGATACCTTCCTCAAGTTGCTCTGTTGTTTGTGTGGACCCTCCTTATGGTAAAGAGTACAGTGACCCTAACTCAGAGCACTATATATATTCTGATATTGCAAAAGTAGCAAGCAGAATTTTAGCTCCTAATGGTCACTTGCTCGTACTCACAGGATGTTCCCATCTCCCAGCTATCATGTCTGCCCTTACAGCTGGCGCAGATAAGACGCTTCGGTATAAGTGGACTATGTCTGTCTTATTACCCCGTAGTACGCCTACATCAATAATGCTAAAAGGTATTATGACAGGTTGGAAGCCAGTTATAGTTTTTAAAAAGAAAGGTCCAAGACAAGTAAAACCTAATTTAATATATGATGTAATCACTGCACAGGATAAAGACGATAAATCGCTCCATAAGTGGCAACAATCAGAACAGGTCTTTACAGAGTTGCTGAATAGGTTCGACCACGAGACAGTCGCCGATATAGTCTGTGGTTCTGGTACAACCATTACTGCGGCTATTAAAACAGGAGCAACCACGGTATACGCTTGTGATTATGACCCCAAAAGCGTCATAACTGCCCAAAGAAGGGTGAAACAGGTATTATATGGTGCAGACAATGGGAATAACAGATAAAACCCACCTCCCTTGATGAATAGAACAGCTCAGTTCCTTACTCATACTTCCTACATACCTGTCAGCCCCATACATACATTGCCAATCTCAACAATATTATGCAAGACACACTTTTCATCCTGATTAAGAGAGTATTTCTAAAATAAGTTATATACTCCAGCACTCGAATGAGTATAAGACACAAAAGATGGTCATATACATCATAATATTACATAGGTAGTGCGTCTTTAGTAACTATTGCAACGGATTGGACTCCTCATCAATGGTATGTAATATTTACTCTCCGGCCTCAAAACTAACCGTTATCACAGATAGAACAGCTCAGTATATGTATGTAATTATTTCTCTCGGCCTCGAAACTTGCCATCATCATTAGCAATTCGGATTATAACAACGCATATATGAGGAATGATTAATGTGTTTGTCAAGTTAAGAAACTGAGTAATAGCGGATTATTGTGAGTCTAAACCGTCTGTTAGAACCATTCTGTATGATTAGCTACGCTGACTACTGGTTATGCTGACTGATAAGACCTTGCCGACTACTATATAACCCACCTATAGCTGTAAGCATACTTACTAGATACTTCATGTCAGTCCGTTCACTTTTCGGATTTAAACTTGTTATATATTTGCATGGGCCTGATTTGAACCTGAAATTGCAAAACAAACTAAAAATCCCGTTACTGCGGAATTTAAAAGAATATATGAATGTTGGGTGCTTAGAAAACAGAAGATGATTTGTTCCAAACTTAATGTCACAAAATTTCAATATTTTTGATAGAAAAAGTTGAAATATAGCATCATTACAATTATTAATTGCAATGAGTTATTAAGTACGAGACAGTAAGGGTTAATGGGGAACGAAAAGTACTGGACCTCATTGGTTGCACAAATAAAGCATATAGCTGAATTTTGTAGAATACAAGAACTCAATGATTTTCATATATAGGGTATATATATAAATATATATACCCCATCTGCATTAAAATGCTCTAAAATGACCCGCAATTAATTTTGTATGACATATATAGACGATTTATCACCCTGCATACAAAAAGGTCTGTATGAGCCATTTAAACGCTTTTAAACACCATTTGGATATTAAGCCTCTTATAACAATCATTCAGTTGGCTTTTTGACAGCTAACAGATTTCCCCTCACCGTGATGCGGCAGCGTAATATGGTTAACCCCATTAAAGTCCAAGGATGACCGCCATTCACCATATTAACATAGGTGTCATAGTCAGTATATGGTACCCCAGCTGTAGCTATACGTGATTGAATACGGGAGTCTTCCCAAGCTTCAATAGCTGTTGGGTAATAATTGCTGATAAAGCCATCACCGTTAGTGTAAGATGTAATAAGTCGATACCCTACTTCAGGACAGAAGTACTGGTGCCCAATGTATCCTGGAGGTATCTTGCCAGCATTAAAGTCTACAGCAAGTCTTTTAGCATTGTCATATGGTAAATGATTATTGCGTATAATCTTTTGCATACGCAATAGGGACTGTTGCTCAGGGTTGTGGATTTGCAGTCACTTCACACCAATTCTAATGTCCATGCTCCATTGGCGGTATCGCTTATCATAGTATACACTCATATGGTCACAATCCTTTCTTATAGAGTTTCTAAAAACGGATAAACCCTGCTACATCCCCAACTGTAAGCCTTTCCGTTACATATCTGCCAGTGACACCTATTTCGATTTATGAATACATCCGGGATAGGCCTGATTGTTAGCAACCTTAATAAATTAGTTCGTTTTGAGCCAAAAAGTCAAGACAGACAGCGTTTGTGGAGTACAGATTAAGTCCGGCCCCAATTTATTCAAATAAAAACGCCCGCTGCATTAGTTTACAGTAGGCGTTACTTTAGTAATTCACCGTTCATTAAATTTAGGTAAGTATTTGTAAAAATTTCTCTCATCCCAGAACCTAAACATAATAACTCAAATTATTCCATATAGTCCAAAGTCTGCCCGTTGAGAGTGACTTTTACCTCACGCCACAATGGCATAAATTTATCCATATAAGCCACAAATTGTTCGTTGTGAGTTCTTTCTAGCAGGTGAGTAAGTTCATGTATTATAACATATTCTAAGCACTCTGGGGTCTTTTTAGCAAGCTGTAAATTGAACCATAGCTTACCGGTATCGGTGTTGCAGGTCCCCCACTTAGAGGTCATATACTTTGTCTGCCAACCTGTTGGAACACACCCGGTAATCTTGATACACTTGGGTAGAACACGCTCGATTTCAGCTTTGAGTTGCTCACGATACCATTCTCTCACAAAGCACTCTCTTAAAGCCGCAGAGCTTTCCTTGCGTACGGTAAGTATTGCCTTGTCACCAGATAGAACCATACTGTTCTTGTTACCGTACTCGGTCTGTAAATAATATTGCTTGCCCCATACATACAGCGTTTCGCCTGAAACATATTCACGCAATGATTGCCTTGCTTGTTCGTCGTACTTGGCAATTTGCTTTTTTATCCAGCTTGCCTTTGTTCGTACAAAACGTTCTATTGCTTCATCGCTCATAGATAGCGGTGCAGAAACAGATACATCTCCGTTAGGTGGCTTTACGTACAGGTGCATATTCTTGATATTCTTTTTACACACCTCTATAGGTATGCCAGATATTTTTAACATCTATTAATACTCCTCTTGTTCTATGATTAAGCTGTATACACGCTCAACCTCATCTTTATTTTTAAGTATTTTATGGAGTGCTTGCTTGATGCGTCGCTCCTTAAACTCATTATGTCTAAAATCAGCCTGCTTACTCTCACGAACCGCCTTATCAAGTGCGATTGCAAGTGCTTCATCCTCGCCACAGTTATCATATAAGGTTCTTAAAGCACAACTGTGTCTAACACTTTCAGGGTATTGTGTGTTATTTTCAGGTGTTTCTGCATTTTTAACCAGCTCAACATATTTCTGTAATAATTGTTCATATGCAATAGCACCATCATTACGTGCTTTTACAAGTTCGTCAAGTATCTCAGACATACGAGCATAGTACTTAGGGTTAATAAGTATCTTTTCTACAATTTTACGCCGAATGTTGTTCTCGATAGCCTCGGCTGCCGCTTGTTTACCTTTACCGCCAAGCTGCTCTCCTTGCACCAAAACAAAGTCAAGTAATGTGTAATCATCAAATTCACCAAGTTTACGGCTATCATCTGCTTTGATATATGTATCAATAAGCCTACGCATATCAGCCTCATAAGATTTAAGGTCAATAAAGTCACCACTTGCGTTGCCGATAGTTTCTTTAAGAGCTGTATAAAACAGTACCAGCTTGTCAATTTCAACCTGTTCGGTATCGCTATAGCCAGCGTCAGACATTTCACCCTTAATCTCCGCATAGGCACGTACAAGACGATTTACAAGCTTATAAAGCTTTTCACGACTGCGTAAGCATGATTCATCGTCAATACCACCTACACCATACTCACCACAGAAATAATGAATAAAGTCTATTTCTGCCCTTGGTGCAGGCACACCACCACATAAGTCATCCAGTTCTTCTAAAATAGTGTCTAAGTACTTTTTAGCCTCGCTGAGCCTATCTTTAATCAAACCTACTATATCTTCCTCAGCATAGCCTTCAAACGCTCCTGAGGTGTATTTATTAAGTGCATCGGCAAGATTACCAAATAGCTGTTTATAGTCTACAATATACCCAAAGTCTTTCGCTTCACCGTCTAAACGATTTACACGACAGATAGCTTGGAATAAGCCGTGGTCGTGCATTGACTTGTCTATGTAAAGATAAGTGCAAGGTGGGGCATCAAAGCCAGTAAGTAGTTTATCAACTACAATAAGTAACTTCATCTGTGCAGGCTCGTCTATAAATTTACGCTTAACCTCAGCCTCAAAGTCCTCAGCAGTTTGTCCGTTAAGCATCTTAGTGTAAACTTCGTACTTTTCAAACTCCTCGGCATCTTCTGCCTCAGTACGAAGATTGCTTGCAAGAGGTACGAAAGAAGTAACTATCGCACACTGCTTAAAACCACGTGATTGGAATATTTCATAATACTTACATGCTGAATAAATAGAGTCGGCAACAAGCATAGCGTTACCATTACCATCAGCGATACGAGCCTTAGTATCAAAGTCTGCTATAACATCCTCAGCTATAACCTCTAAACGCTTGCGAGAGCTGTACATCTTTTGCATGTTTCCCCATTTAGACTTAAGCTTAGCTTTAGCTGCATCATTAAGCCCACGTGTCTTTGTTTCAAAGTACAGGTCAATCTTATCCTGTGCAGTAATAATTTGCTCAATATCACGAGCCTCATAACGCAAATCAAGTACAACACCATCAGCAACTGCCTCATCATATTTATATGTGTGAATGTAGCCAGGCGAGAATACCTCTATGCTGGTTTCTTTGTCCTTCACAAGCAACGGTGTCCCAGTAAAACCTATAAAAATGGCGTTAGGAAGTACCTCTTTCATCGCTCTATGCAAAAGACCGCTCTGCGTTCTGTGACATTCATCTACGAATACCACAAAGTCACCTTTAGCTTTGAAGTTGGTGGGTAACGCAACTTTTAAATCCTTAATAAACTGCTCTACATTTTTCTTAGCTTGAGCGTCGGTGCTTTCCGTATTGTTACGAACGCCAAACTTATGAATAAGTGAGCTTATAAGGCGCTTTTCACTCTTGTCTAAGCGTTCAATAAGGTCAGCACAGGAGCTTGTGCGATAAATAAGCTCATCAACACCCTTGTATACCTTTTCCATTTGCTCGTCAAGCTCATCACGGTCAGTAACGATAAGCACACGGGCATTAGGGTTATTTTCAAGAATCCATTTAGATAGCCACACCATAGTCAGCGTTTTACCGCTACCTTGTGTATGCCAAATAATGCCGCCTTGCTTGCGACTGAGCTTTATTTGGGCCTTCTTTATACCAAAGTATTGGTTATGTCTGCACGCTTTCTTAATGCCTTTATCATAAACGATAAAGTTGTGCATAATGTCAAGGAATCTACGTTTATAAAACATACTGAAAAGCTGCCAGTCAAGCTTATCGGGCAGTGATTTGCACTTATCTAATACACTTAATGACACTTCATCTAACGGCTGTGCCGCTGTGTTCACTTCGTCATTCTTCCATTCAAGGTAATACTTTTCAGGTGTTTCTATGGTGCCGTAACGCAAACCTTCGGCACTGTTTCCAGCCATAGTAAACTGGATAGTGGTAAAAAAAGGCTTGTTAAAGTGTTCACTCTGGTTGGAAATATTCTGACGGATACCTTGTGATACCGATACAGTTGATTTTTTAAGCTCGATAACAGCAAGGGCAATTCCGTTTACATACACAACAAGGTCAGGACGTCGTGTGTTTCCATCCTTGATAGTTACTTCTTCAGCTATGCCATACTCGTTGTTATGAGAGTGTTCCCAGTCGATAAAGTACACCGTTGTGTCGGCCTCACCCGGATTTTCGTGTGCCTTCGCACCGTATTTGAGCAGAGAATATACGTCCTGATTAGCCTTATAAAGCCCTTGTTGAAGGTTGCCAGCGGTGCGTGTCAGCATATCCACTGCCTTAGTTGCAAGTGCCGTGCTATAACCGCCACCCTTAGGTGAGCAAAGCCACCCGGTCAATTTGTCGGTCATAATATTGTTGTTAATCTGTCCGTGCAGGTCGCCATAATACTTATAGTCAAGTAAAGCCTTATCACTAAAAAGCTTTATAACATGCTCTTGGGTCTTACGTTCGGCTTCGTTGATTTTTGCCACGATTACACCTCCTCTTTAAGTCTAATTCTACCTGATAACAGTTCGCTCATCATTCCTTGCTTAATGTTACGGAGCTTATCAATCTTAGTGTTAAGTGCGGCAATCTCTGCGTCCATATCGGTGAGGATTGAGGCAATAGCGGTTTGTTCTTCGAGGGTTGGTGGTAGCTTAATCATAAACTCACTTAGCCACCCAGTGTTAAGATTTTTTTGTGAACTACCTGCAATTTTACTGTTTACAAACTGCACAAATTCCTCTGAAGCAAGCCACAGTGCAATGAATTTATTGCAGTGTTCTTTATACACCTTTATAAATCCTAAACTTACAAATATACACACATCAAAGTCAAAGTCGACTATACAAGGATTACCTAAAGTTCCTACTCTGCCAAAAATAATATCCCCTCGTTTTGGCTTTGAAGCTTCGGAAATAGAACTGTATTCATCGTAACTAATATACTTAACATTGCTAAAGTTAATCTTATTGTTCTTAACATCTTTTACCGATAAAAACGGAACGCCAGTATTTACGTAAGTTGGTGTATGCGTCAATCCAATACAAATTTTTCCAGTATCTTCGATAGATTTTTCCACCCACTCACCGTTAAAACCATCAAGTCTACGTTTGCCTGTAAGTAGTTCCTGCATAGTACCCTGCTTGATAGCACGCTTCTTATCAATCAGCTTTTCAAGTGCTGAAATAAGTGCGTCAGTGTCGGAAAGAACCTCGGCAATGCGACATTGTTCGTTAATATCTTTAGGAATTTCACATTCAAATGTCACAAAGTCTTTCTGATACAGGTGAGTTATGGTTGAACCAGCAGATAGTTTGGATAAGAAGTCTAAAAACGTATCAGAAAGCAGTACATAATACATATATCTGCTGTCATAAGTTGTGTCTTTAGGGCGTAATACAAATACACCACTATTCAAGGTAGCTTTTTTCGACAAGCCCTCTACAAAGGCAACTTTACCAATAGTGCCATCTTTGGTTATCAATATATCGCCATTGCGTAATTGTATATTTGTGTCTTGGTCAAACCTAAATTTATCTACATAATGACACGTATTCCACTTTATTGCCCCATTAACAAAGTCTGTACCAGTAACAAGAAACGCTTCGCCTTCGTCAAGATATTCTGCAGTAGTTAATCCTTGCCAACCTATCCTCGCTTTTAAGGTTGAATGGTCTATCAGCTTTATTTTATCCCAACCCACTACCATACAAACCCCATCCTTTCAAGATGAGATTTGACCCTGCTCTCAAGCTGTTTTACTTCACTCTCAAGCTGTGGTAGTGTTTGCTCGTAACGCTCGTTAAGTTCAGCTACACGGTCTGCAATGCTGTGGCTCACCGCCGTATAAAGCCCAAAGATACCTTTTACAATAGTACAGTACCATTTGCTGTTAAGCAGTAGCTCAATGCACTGCTCGTCAGTAAGCTCAGGGTACTTGTTACGGCACTTTACATCAAGTGCCGATTGTAACTCTTTCAGTATCTTGTTTTTCTCGCTTATTTCACGCTTACGCTTCTTAACTTCCTTTTCATTATCATCCTCGTCATCTTCTTCTGTGATATTCTCAATAAACTCATCAAGCTCAGCCTGTAAGTTCGCAACAGTCAACTCAGCCGCATCAATAACTTTCTTCTCTTTATCAAAAAACATCTCAATAATAAGTGTCTTAGGGATAAGCTTGCCGTCCCATCCTGTTTCTTTCTTCTCAGAAGTGCCATCTTTTTTCTTCTTCTCAGAATAAAACACTTCAATATCACGGATAACCTTGTAGCCGTCCTGTACAATTAAATAAACGTCGTCCGACATCACTTCATTCCAGTATGAAAGTAGTACCTCATAAGCGTCGTATTTATCCACAAGGGTTACAGGTTCAAAGTTTGTAAGAATAACCTCGGCCAGCTCTTTTATAAGCTCTTTCGGCTTAGTTTCATCGCTTATATTACGTAGTTTATCATCAACCGTAACCTTAAAGGTTTCAAAAGCGTGCTCAACTGTGTCGGCATAGGCAGAAAATTCTGCATCGCCATAGATAGTGTCACGCACTTCGTCCTTTGTAACCAAAAGTTTATAATATCCATCACCCATTGCCTCAAAAAGTTGTCCACGCAAGTTTGGGAACGCAGTCCAGTAGTGTGAAAGGCTATCCACATCAACTGCCGGTATACCACCATTTAAGTGACCAAAAATGCTTTGTAAATCCTCGGCCATACTACTATCAATGTAGCGTGAAATATTCAAATTATATGCGTTCTTCTCCTTAATTTCCTCCAATGTCACGAAACGAGAGTACTTATCAAACTCTAACTGGCTGTTAAACACAGTACTAATTTTATATACATCACGCTCACGCAGACGGTTCTTATTGCCGTCCTTCACAAAGTCACGGCTTGCATCAATCATAAAGATGCCATCACGCTCGTCAGCATTTTCTTTATCTATAACAATAATACACGCAGGAATACCTGTACCATAGAACAAGTTTGCAGGCAAGCCAATAATTCCCTTAATAAGACCTCTGTCTATCAAAGACTTGCGTATCGTTGCCTCTGCATTACCACGGAATAACACACCGTGTGGGAGAATAACCGCCGCCTTACCATTACGTTTAAGCGACTTAATAATGTGCAAAAGCCAAGCAAAGTCACCACTCTTTTGTGGTGGCATATCGCCATAACCATCAAAACGTCCATATTCTACAAGACCGTGGGTCCAGTTCTTGTCGGAAAACGGTGGGTTTACCACTGCGAAATCAAACTGACGTAACACGCTGCCATCATTAGGATTCTTAAACATTGGATTAGAAAAAGTGCTGTAACCACCCTTAATTTCAGCAGTTGTATGGTTGTGTAACACTAAATTCATACGTGCAAGACCTGCAGTTGTTACATCTTTTTCTTGACCATAAATAGCAACTTCAACAGGAGCAGCCTCAGCCGCACGAATAAGCAACGAGCCTGAACCCGCTGCACAATCATATAGTGTAACATCATTACCAGTTGCGTGTTCAATCCCTACAACCTTTGCAAGAATACGAGAAACCTCCGCAGGCGTATAAAACTGCCCTTTGCTCTTACCGCTCTCGGTAGCAAAGTTCCTCATTAAGTATTCGTAAGCATCGCCAATAATATCGTCACCATCAGCTCGGTTACTGCTAAAGTTTGGCATCTGGTCACGGAAAATTGCAAGCAATTCACTTAACTTGTCAACCATTTCCTTACCCTTACCAAGCTTATCTTCATCATTAAAATGGGCATTATCAATAACGCCACGTAGGTTATTAGCCTCCGCAAGTTTAGCAATAATCTTATCCATTTCTTCGCCAATATTCTTAGCACCAATAAGGGCAAGCATATCATCAAAGCTACCACCTTCAGGCACTTCTATATCACCGTAGTCAACACCCTTGTATTTATCAGAAACATACTTCACGAACAAAAGCGTTAGTATATAATCTTTATATTGGGAGCTGTCCATACCTCCACGCAAGCTATCACAGCTTGCCCATAGACTTGAATACAACTCACTCTTTTTTACAGCCATTCTATCTTCCTCTCATAGCTAATGCTATTCTTTCACCTTATTCTCTTTATATCTGCCATCCTTAGGCTTAATTGTATCTTTAGGTATCGCCCAAGTTTTCGCAAATTTAGTAACACCCTCGACTTTACCTTCTTGGCACAGCACCTGTACCCGTCTTTCAGAAATACCCCACAATGTGGCGGCTTCTTTCGGTGTAATGAAATCCATACTTCGCACCTCACTGATAACTGAGCATAATTAACTCATTATATTAATAGTTATACAGCGTTTCAACGAATAATACAATAGATTTAGGAGAATTTTAACGCAGGCACTTAAATAATTTCGGCCTTAACTTGCTAAAAAAACACCGCATCCATAACGGCTACGGTGTCAGGTATTACTATTATATTTCCTCTGTAGTGGATTTAGTATCTTGGCCAGCTTTAGGAGCTTTTGTAGACACTACCTTTTCATCGTGCTTCCTAAATAGCTCCTCAGACGGAGTGTTAGATGTGTCAAAGTTAATGTTCTTCAGGGTCAGCTCTTGTTCTGACTCATCGCCAAAACCCTGTTCGTCAGCATCTCCTGTGTTGGGTTCGCCTTGTAACCTCAAATGTTTGCTAATAAAAGCATCTAAATCCGATTGTCTAATTTTACGATGCTGTCCGACCGTTCTAACGCAAGGTAAATTATATTTGCCACTGTGCATCGTGTAGTTACGTATACTACTAACGCTACAACCTAAATACCTTGCCGCTTCGCTCATTGTTAGTAAAGTGTCCATAATTACGTCTCCTTCAGTTCTTATTGTAGTTCTTATAGCTCTTATATTTTTTATATTACTTGTATCTCTTGTAATTATTATAGTTATGAATACGGCCTGACACTGACTTAAGCTATAACGCACTCCGTGTGTGAGAACGTTCATATAAAGTACTGTTCAATAGGGTATACCTATATGATATAAGGAAAACCTGTGTCATTAGGGTTATAAGTGCAATTATGATATGTATCATAATATACAAATACCCTATTGGCACAGGTTGTTCTTTGAAGTATACTAATGGGGAATTATAGTGCAGGCATTGATTTGTTTTAAGGAGGATAAGTTGAATTATGATAGTGGGCTATGTTAGAATTTCGTGTGCTGAGTCACAGAACACTGCCAGACAGGACGCATTAATGGAAGAATTACAGGTAGAACGTATCTTTACCGATAAAATGTCAGGTAAAGATGCTTCAAATCGTCCACAGTTACAAGCAATGCTCGAATATGTTCGTGAAGGTGATGTTGTAGTCTCTGAAAGTATCTCGAGAATTGCCCGTAGTACACGTGATTTTTTGAACATAATGGATAAGCTTAATCAGAAAGGTGTTACTTATATAAGCAGGAAAGAATCGATTGATACATCTACCCCGCAAGGTGTCTTTATGTTGACCGTATTTGCAGCCCTTTCCGAACTAGAGAGGCAAACTACCCGTCAAAGAGCTTTAGAGGGCATAGCTGAAGCTAAAAAACGTGGTGTATATAAAGGTAGAAAACCCATTGCGATTGATGCTACTAAGTTTAAATCGGTTTATACCGATTGGAAATCCAATAAAATCACCGCTGTTGAGGCTCACAAAAAGCTTGGATTATCGGCTTCTTCGTGGTACAGACGTGTTAAAGATTATGAGAATAAAGGTGAAACACTATGATGGTCTGTATGCACTGTGGTCTGCAAAGGCCTAACAGTTACAAATCCACCACCTGCCCAAAGTGTGATTCGTACCTAAAATACGTCGAGTCCGCAGCCAAAGATACAATGTTTAAATTTTATAGGGCAGGCCTCCATACGAGTTATGCTACCTCAGAGGTGTATAGCTTTGCTAATGGAGCTATACATACGGCAAGTATTTACATAGGCCTATCCCATCCGTATCCAGCTATCGTTTTCAGTAGGCTTCCAACTGGATTTGAATATGTCTTTCCGGAATCATATACATCAGAGTATTTGAAACACATCCCAATAGAACACCTTATATCACCCGTACGCACCTACGGCATATTAAGATATGAAGTAGATTATCTTGACCTTAATGAAGCAAAGTCTGTGTTAAAACAGAAACTTAAGGAACTTGATGCGTGGATTGATGATGCTGTAACTGATTGGTTAATAATATGTAATCTGGGTGGCTTTCTGGATTAATTAGAAAAAGCCACGCAGATAAAATGACCGGCCTCGATATAACTGCTCCAGTTTATATTTAAAATATATTGCTTAACTAAACAGCTATATACTCTTTGATTATGTGGGTTACGGAAGAACTGTTATGCATAAAATACTTATAGGCATTGTCTAGCGTACAAATCCTCCTTTCCTGTTTGATTACCTTTTTGATTACCTTTTGATTATCCAATCTCAGGAACGCACTATTTATAAGGCTTTGCAATAATCATACGGGGTTCAAGTCCCCTCAACTGCACTAAAAATAGAGGTTCATGACCTAAGTTATGGACCTCTACTTTTTTTAGACATTGAAAGCTTTTTATTGATGATTTTCTTCTTTAGTAGCTTATAGTATTTAGTGAGCTATTTTTCTAAGGAAATACTTTTCTCCTCTTCCTTAGTTGGAATCGATTGAATCGCTCCTTTTCGGGTAACTGTTATTGCAGCTACTTTTTGAGCATAATTAATTGCAGTAGCCATAGAGTTTCCATCAAGATAACTGGAGAGAAAACTTCCAATAAAGCTATCACCAGCTGCAGTTGTATCCACCGCTTTTACCTTGAATGGAGCAAAAAATGTACCTGTTCCCTCATAATATAAATAACAGCCCCGTTCTCCTAAAGTAACTATTATAATAGAAACGCCAGCTTCTTCAAGCCACCTACATGCAGCTTCCAGTTCACTATCCGTCTTTATTTTTTTACCGTATATTGTTTCGATTTCACTCTCGTTTGGTATGATAATATCTACATAGCTTAGCAGGGAAGGTTCAAAGTTCTGTGCAGGGGCTGGATTAAGTACTGTGGTCACGCCCAGCTTTTTGGCAATTTCAAACAAACCATATACTGTAGCTGTTGGTATTTCAAGTTGAGCTAATATAGCTTCTGCATCACACAGTTCCTCTTTATGGTCAATGGCATAGTTCAAAGTACAATGTTCATTTGCTCCCGGAACAATCACTATATGATTATTACCGGAATCTTCCACTGTAATAAAGGCCTGACCTGTTTGCACTTGATCTAGACGGAGCACATTATTTACTGCTACACCATACTTTGTTAGCATTTTTATGATTTCATCTCCGGCAAAGTCCTTTCCTACTGCGCCAAACATACTGACCGCAACACCTGCCTTCGCTAATGCAGCAGCTTGGTTAGCCCCTTTGCCTCCCACTGAAACTGAATAGCCCGAAGAACTTATGGTTTCACCGGGCAAAGGAAACTTAGCCACTTGAATTGTTGTGTCATAGTTCATACTTCCTATAACAGATACTTTTTTCATGAGTCTGCTCCTTTTATAGTTTCTAGCTATCCATAGGCAATTTAAGAATAATCTTCTTATATGGAGTACCTACCTCTGCTGTTTTTCCGCCGCATTTATGACCATCACTTGGGAAGTAAATGCAAAACATGTTTTCCTTGAGGCTAATTTCATGACCGTTACCTTTGTAGAAAGCGATATCCTTTTCCGGGTGATACACCGTGGTTAGTTGTAGGTTATTGGTGGTTTCCCAAGCAATTTTTTCTTCCCCTTGCATCAATACATGAAAATCTATGTATTTTTCGTGTTTTTCATATTCTTTTTCACTGAGCTCACCGGTAATACCCTCTTCAACAATCGCAAACATACCGTCTCCATCGTATTTCCCTGCAGAAAAGCCCTTTACTACTTGAATAAATTTCATACCGTTCTCAAGCTCCGGAATCAGCTTATAATAGTTTGCTACATTACAACAATAATCTAATATCATTTCTTATCTCCTGCTCTTGCTTATACTATAAAGTCTTTATAGGCTATCTAAAATTGCTCTGATATATTCTGCGCTTTTTTTCATACCGATATCAGCAATAGGAATGTCCATGGGATGCCATCGTCTTTCATATTCAAGAGATAAATATCCGTCATAACCAATTTCCTTTAACGCTGGCAATATTTCATCCCAGGGCACAATCCCTTCTCCTACAATCTTAGTCACAACAGCACGATCTTCTTCCTTAACATGGGTTACAGAACCACCGACAAATTCTTTATTCTCGCCCTTAAATACAAAATCCTTAACATGAACATAGTAAATTTTGTCCTTCTGAATGGAAATGCATTGCCTATAATCCTCACCAGATAAGAATCCGATATTTGCTTGATCGTATAATATGCCCACATTTTGCCGGTTAATTTGCTTTACAATATCATAGGATATCTGCGGTCCGGTCACCATGGTATTGAAATGATTTTCAAGTACCAGGTTTATTCCAAAGGGAGCCGCCTCGTCTGCCAATGACTGCATAGACTGGACCAGTATCACCCTTTTCTCATCAAATCCGGAATCCCCCTTCAAGAAGGTTCCTCCATAAATTCGGATATACTTAGCACCTAAAATATTGGCAATATGTATGCAGCGACTACATTCTGCTATTGCTGACATTCTTTTTTCGTCATCCTCAAGATTATAATCACTTGCGTAAGCCACAATACAAGATACCTCAAGATTAAGCTTATCAAATTGTTGCTTATAATTCAATAGCTCCTCATCTGTGGTACTCCAATTTACTGCACACTTATATTCTTCTTGAAAGATAATTTCAATAGCGTCTAAACCCATTTCGGAAAATAATACTGCAGCCTCTAAAAGTGTGTATTCTGGGGTTCCCATCGTATGTCCTGCTATTTTCATCTGCTCCTCCAATCTTAAGATCTTCCATTGGCCTTATGATAGTTCCTTACTCCAGCCCAGGTAAACCTGCCTTAGTCAAGATTTCATGAATCAGTTCATGGGTTTTGTATGCATCTTCTGCATTTGTCAAAGGCTGCTTACGGTTAGTAACGCAGTCAATAAAATGATGTACTTCCTGTGTAAATCCCATTTTATCCTCGACTCTTGCCCATCCATAAGCAAGTGGTGTCATCGTTGTGGTCACTTCAGTTTCATTATTCACTAAGGTTACATGATCAGGAGCATACACAAAGGCTGAGTTGTAGTCTCCATAAACATCCAGCTTTTCTACCCATTGGCCAGCTCTTCTGCTTGCAACCAGCATTCCAACACTGCCACTATCAAATTTGATTTGAGCAGTCACTAAATCCTCATACTCCGGGTCAGTAAAAATACTCTGCGCTTCCACTGAAACTGCCTCACCACAAAGCCAACGCATAAGGTCAATCATATGAATAGCATTTTCTAAGGTCGCCCTATACTCTGTTCCATTACGATTTTTCTGTGCAATAACAACATCCGGACACTTATCCTTATACTGCTCTTTTACTTTTTGATAAACCGGAGCATAGCGCCTGTTTAAGCCTACCATAAGGAATTTATTGTTCTTTGCTGCAGCTTCCACCATCTCCTTGCTTTCCTTGAGCGTGAGTGCAAGAGGTTTTTCCGTAAAAACATCTAAACCACGGTTTAAAAGCTTTATTACATACTCATGATGTGTTTGTTTTGGAGTTAGGACAAAGGCGCAGTCCATCTCTTCTTCTATAAACTGATCAAATGAAGTAAAGCCCTTATGAATCTTATACTTTGACATGGCTAAATCAACGGATTCCTGTGTTATATCAAAGGCTGCTACTATTTCAACGTTTTTCATTTCTGCTAATGCAGGTAATTCTGCAATATGAGCGATTTTACCAAGCCCTACAACACCAACCCTTATTTTTTTCTCCATGCTAAAGCTCCTCACTTTCTGATTTAATCTGACTGATGATCTTTTCTATCTGACTCTTTTCTGCTTCCGTAATAGAATGAAACGGAATTCTTACGGTATCGGTAGCTATCACTCCAATTGATTTTAGGTACTGCTTTATCATCGGAATTTCTTGATATGGTGCCAAGGTATAGCTATTTTTAAAGATTTTATCCTGATACTTCAGCGCTCTTAGATCGTCACCATTCATAGCAGCCTTCCATAGCCCCAAAAACAACTCCGGAAATACTGCTGCCGGACCGGAAACTGTCCCTACAGCCCCTACTTTATAGGCCGGATAAATTAGCCTATCACAGCCAATCAGTACATCCAAGCCCTCTTCCTTTACATTGTTGTATTCCTTCAGGCGAATCAAATCCGGATAGCTATATTTAACACCCATAAGGTTGTTATATTTTGAACATAGCTTTTTCACTACGTTTGCAGTGATATCGTTATTGGTATTCGTCGGTATGTTATATACATAAACCGGAAAATCCCCTGCCGCTTCTAATAAAGAAGAATAGTATTCTTCAAGCCCCTGGTCTGAAAAGCGGAAGAAAAATGGAGTAACAACTCCAGCCGCACTTGCCCCAATCCTTTTCGCATGCATAACCAATGTCATAGTATCTTCAAGGGTTTGCGTGCCACATTGGATCGCAACGGGGATCTTTCCTGCTATTTCGTCCACCATAATCTCAGCAATTTTCATTCTTTCTTCTGTAGATAATGCTAAGCCTTCCCCATTCGTTCCTAAAGGGTAAATAGCATTTAAGCCACTGTCTGCCAGATATCTTGCAAGCCTTTTCACGCTATCATAGTCCACTTCTTTGTTATCAAAAAAGGGAGTAATATTGGCACATACAATGCCCTGTAAAACACCCATATTTAGTTACCTCCGCTTCCTTTATCTTTCAACCATAGCTATTGCCTGTGTTTTCCCACACACTTGTGAACAAAGCCCGCAACCATCACATTTGCTTTCGTCTATATAGGGTCGTTTCTCATCATTTTTAATTGCATCATAAGTACAGACAGGGAAACATTTCTTACAACCAATACACTTTTCAGAATTATATTTAGCATAATAACGCTTGCTTCTATCTACTTTATTAAGTGGCAATACTTTTTTCGCAGCCTTTCCTATTATGTAATTGATATCGTCAATGTTATGCTCTTCTAAGTAATTCTCAACCTGCTCAAGAATAGTCTTTACCACATCATAACCCTTCAGGTAGATCAGCGTTGCTATCTGTACATTATTAGCACCGGATAATAGATACTTAATTACATCTTCATAGTTAGTCACGCCACCTGTTGCACTAATGGGAGCCTGCAAATGCGGATAGGATGCTGCAATCCAACGCATGACAGACTGTGTTACCCAAGGACCACCATGTCCACAAAAGCCTTTATGCATAACTGGTTCCATCGTATCTAGGTCTATTTGAAATCCAGAGGAACGATTAAACATTGTAATCCAGTCGGCACCATCTTTTTCTAGGTCCATAGCGCATATGATTGGATTTGACATCTGCTGTGTCATTTTTATACCAATCGGTATCTTCACTTCCTTTCTTATGTCAAGTAGCGCCTCTCTTGCAACCGGATAAAATTCTGCTGCATCACGGACCAAAGCACCTACAGGACAGGAAGGAACAACTTCAATCGCATCAGCTCCAGCCTTTTCAACTTCGATGGCATAATCATACCAAGCCTGTTTTGTTACACAATTCAAGCTTGCTATTACCGGTATTGTGACTTTATCTTTTACCTTTTTAATTTCTTCACAATACTCTTTTATGCCACCTTCAAAGGCTTGCTCATATGTCATAAAAGTATTCGACATAAACCCCGGAATACCATTCTTAAAAACACTCATTCTTGGAAAAGGATTATATCGATTTACCATTTCTTCCTGTATCGATTTTAATATGATTGCTGAAAAGCCAGCGTCTTCAGCCATTTTACAATGCAATGCATCCTTCGTTGTTCCTGCTGATGCTGCAATCAATGGGTTCTTCAGCTTCAAACCAGCAAAATCTGTAGCTAATTTTGCCATCTATTTTCTCCTTTCAGTCCAGCTCTACAACAACTCTGTTATTCATCATGTAGAATACCCATATCCATGAACAGCTCTGTAATATGCTTGCGGTAATCCATAAATTCTTTAGATTCCTTTACCGCCATATTTCTAGGGCGAGGCAAATCTATATTAATTACCTCTTTGACTCTGCCAGGACGTGGTGTCATTACAATAACTTTATCCGCAAGTAAAATTGCCTCTACAATATCATGGGTAACGAATACTATGGTGTTTTTCCTTGTCATCCACATTCTTTCCAGGTCCACACGCATTTGCTCTCTGGTTAATGCATCGAGAGCTCCAAAGGGTTCATCCATCATTAGCATGTCAGGCTCATGAACCAATGCACGACAAATAGATACTCTTTGCTGCATACCACCCGATAATTCCCAGGGATATTTATTTTCAAAGCCAGATAATCCGACTTGGTTTAACAGATTCATGGCTTTTTCCCTGGTTTTTTCCTTGTCCATGTTACGGAATTCCCCTTGGATCATTATGTTTTCCAGTACTGTGCGCCATTCAAGCAGAAGATGGTCTTGAAAAACAAATCCAACTTCTTTATACGGCTTTGTTATCTTTTCGCCATTCAATAGAACCTCACCAGAGGTACATTGGGTTAGTCCTGTTCCAATAAATAAAAATGTACTTTTACCACAGCCCGAGGGGCCCAAGATGGTGACAAGTTCACCATCTTGGACATTAAAATTAATATCTTGAAGAGCCTCCGTATAGCCGCTTAATGTCTTGTAGTTCATACCGACATTTTTAAATTCCAGCATTAAGTTGCCTCCTTATGTAGTTGATCTCTCGTGTTAACAGCCTATACTCTTATCTCTTTGGTAAGTCATCCGGCAAGCATTCAAAGGTATATAGATCAGTTGCTTTTACACTAGCCTCAATACCCATGAACTCTACCAGTAAATCACGACATTTTTCCCAATCGGCTTCGCTCAAACCTCCAAGAGTTTTAGCATCTTCTGTAAACAAGCTAGCTAGTGCAACTTCCAGTCCTCCGATTGCTGTGTTTCTATCCATTGTCGGGAAGTCATCTAGAATATAATTAACTACTTCTTCAGCATTACCCCTTGCCTCATCCCATGCACGCATAGTAGCTGTAATAAACTTTTTAATGGTTTCAGGGTTCTTTTTGATGTAATCATCACTTGCTATAATAGAGAGTCCAACAGTGGGTGCACCATTTTCCGAATATCTTAGTACTTTTGCGTTATGCCCCATGTTTTTAAGTTTAACACCTTCGTTATCAGCTCCTCCAAGAACAGCATCTACCTGTCCTTCAATCAGGGAGGTTACTTTTGAATTAGAATCCATGGTGACATAGCTAATCTTGCTCTCGTCAACACCAGTTGCACCTGCTACTGCTGCAAATAACTTAGATGGGCCATCACCGGTAGCAATACCAACCTTCTTTCCCTCAAGATCCTTAGGTGTATTAATACCATTCTCTTCAAGAGTAATGATTCCAAAACCATTTACCGCATATACCGGTGCAACTATTTTGATTTCAATGCCTGCTGCCACTGCAGATGCCACCGATGCAGAATCTACCAAACCAATATCGTCAGAACCAGTTCCTACTAATTTGGCAGTTGTACCAGAGCCGGTACCTTCGCCCATAGTAACATCTAATCCCACTTCTTCATAATAACCCTTTTCAAGAGCCATATAGAAAGGTGCATGTAAACCGGATGCTGTATAGTTTAGCCTAAAGCTTACCGGTATTAACTCTTCCTTTTTCTCGCTTGCAGCATCCTGCGGCTCTGTTGCCTTATCAGATTCCTTATTATCAGATGCATTGGAAGTCTCTGGGGTCTTGGTGGGATCAGGAGCTTTTGGGGTGGAGTTTTTTGAATTATTACATGCGGTTGATACAAGCATTAATACGAAACATAGACTTATTGCTACAATTTTTTTAATCATAACATTTTCCTCCTCAGTAAGTTTTGAATTTTTGCTACATATATTCCAAGCCAAATGGACGGATCCAATCCAATATGGCCCAAAACCAAATACATTTACGCTGTTATTCGAAAATCCTTTTTCTTTGAATTATTATCCTTCAGATTTTTCCTTTGACTAACATGCCAAGGAATAACCTTCTTCTCTATAAACCCCATAATCATAAAAAAGACCATACCCATCAAACACAGCACTATCAGAATTGCATACAAAAGCTTTGTGTTGATATCCCCATTTGCTCTCAATAATAGATAACCCAACCCACTATCAGCCCCTAAGAATTCCGCTACAACCGCGCCCACAGTCGCCATAGAGATTGAGGTTTTTAGGCCTGAGAAAATATGCGGAAGTGCATTAGGTAATTTAATTTTCCAGTAGAATTTCCACTCTGAATCGCTCATGGTTCTGGCCATGCTGTAGAGTCTTGGATTCAAGGATTGAAGACCTGCAACAGCATCCATTAATAAGGGGAAGAAAGATAATAAAAACACCATTAAAATTTTAGGCATCATCCCAAAGCCAAACCAGATGACAAAAAGAGGAGCAATCGCTACTTTAGGAATTAGCTGTATAAAAACCATAAATGGATATAACGTTTTCTGGAAGATTGTGGAGTAAGATATTAAAGTCGCTACGGGAATGCTTATGAGTACAGTAACACCAAAGCCGACACCTATTTCATATAAAGTAGTTAAAAGATTGCTTCGAATCGCATCCCAATATGTGAATAATGCCATAACTGATGCGCTAGGCGATGGAAGAATATATTGCCGTATATTGAAAAAACGGACCGAAAATTCCCAGATAACGATTACTCCAAGAACAGAAAAAATACTGGGTAAGGAATCCTTCAACCAAAAAATCATTCTTCTGTACCATAATGTTCTTTCTTCTTTGTGGGATTTGTTTTGCATCATTTAAATACCTCCTATTATGTTTTTATCCAAAGCTTTTACTGAATTACCACTGATGATACCGCTTTCCAAAACATTGAGTCTTGGTGGTATATTAGGGTTCTTTAATCTTGATAGCATCATCTCTCCAATGTTTTTTCCTATTTCCATATACATTTCGTCTACATAGGTAATTTTTAGATCAATTACATCTTGAAAGCTAATGGCACCAAAGGAAACTAAGGAAACATCCTCAGGTATCCGTATTTTAAGCTCTCTCGCCTTTGATAGAACACCCTCAGTAATATCTGCACTTCCTGTTACAATTGCCGTTGGAGGATTATCATTCTGCATAATCGCTTCAAAGGATTGTTTGCCATATTCTTTTGTGAATTCGCCAAAATATATATTCTCTTTTCTGGCTGTCAGATCCCAATCATAATATGCACGCATATAGCCGATATAACGGTCAAAATTCGTACTCAAGTTCTTGGCGCCGCTGATCACTGCAATATCTTTATGACCGTTTCTAAGTAAGTATGTTACGGCATCATACATTGAACGCTCTTTGTTCACATATACAGTATCACATATATGAGACAATGTGCTTCTGTCAAAGGATATCACCGGGCAAGAAATTGTCTTTATTACAGATTCCAGATTTTCGGATACATGGCAAATCACTAGTCCATCTACTCTCTTTGCATGCATCATTTCTATGGCGTCCTTTTCTTTTTTACTATTGCCATCCGTGCTTGCCATAAGAAGCGCATACCTCTCAGGGTTAATGGTTTTTTCAATTTCACGGATAACTCCATTAAAAAAAGAATTAGAAATATCCGCAACAACAATGCCCACAGTGTTGGTGACATCTTGCTTCAGGCTCTTAGCAATCTGATTAGGCTTAAAACCCAACTTATCGATTGCTTGTTCCACCCTCATTCTAAGCTCACTATCAACAGTAGGTATATTGTTAATGACCCTGGATACAGTGGCTACGGATACTTTTGCTTCTCTTGCAACATCTTTAATTGTCATACAATACTCCTGTAATCGGTTTCTCATAATTAACAAATTACTATATTTCCATGTTTTGCTGTCATATTATCATATTAATTATATAATGTCAACAAATAATGTTTACAATTTATATATTTATTGGCATATTTTATATCTATTTTCTATATATTCTATCAGTAAACGTTTTATAGCCTTCTTATCCAGTAATATTGACTAATCTATTACTCGAATTATCACTAATAATAAGCAACATGTCTACTCATCCCTAATGCTATGTGTTATGAAGCAATCCCCATCATCCAGTTATCCTAATCCCTCGTATAGTCAAGGTATTTTTTACATTTCTATTCCTATCCTTTCATTGTCCTCCCTCCACGATCGAAAGTGCCCATATCCATGATTAAAATATGCCAAAATAAGTTAAGGATATGTTTTACTATCGCTACCCCACAAAACATCTTGACACTTTCTCCCACTTTAGTCTATGATTCGATTATCACAAAAGAATGCGGGGAAGAGAAAAATGAAGCTTGGGCACAACAGAAAGTTTTTTACGATTATACTGATATTTTTTATCATGATGATATCCATTGCACTGTTCAATCGGCTGACGAAGGAGTCCATCTCCAATAGTGCAACATTTATCACAGCCATCATCGGTGTGATCGCCATCTGGTATCAGATGAAAAAGGATGCGGATATCTCAAAGGCAGAGTTTATCCTGACATTGAATTCTAACTTTCAGGATAATGATAATATCATCTATATTTATTCCAAGCTGAAGGAGAAAAGAGACGGGGCAGATATCACTTTTACTGCGGAGGACGGTAGGAAAATGGGTGAATATATCATGTTCTTTCAAACCATCTACTTTATGGTAATTGAGAACGTCATTGATATCAGAATGATAGACAGGCTATTCGCCAATAAATTCTTCCTGTTCATGAACAATCGCGATGTTCAGGAGCATCAGCTAAAGTATACCTCAATTAATAAGCCCATCCTGGAATTATATTGTTTATGGCTCAATTACAGAGTGAAAAACAACCTGCCCTTGTTATATCAAGAGCATATGCCCCATAAGATAATGAGCCAATATTTTCTGTATGATAAGAAAAAACTGAAGCTGAACGAGGCCATGGTGGTTGACTATTGATGTGGTCAATTAAGAAATCGTATCACAGTATTAAACCCAAAATAAGAGGAAAGCTCAGTGAATTGAAGCCTTCCTCTTATTTCTTCTTCATTAACTTTTTTTATAGCTATCATGAGCATTGGTATAAGGTAGATTTCCATTCCTCAGGGTAGTATATAAATGTATAAGTATTTACATCAATCAGATATAAAAATCATTCTTCTTATCATAGATAGCTTCTAACAGGATAACTTCCCATTCACTTTATTATTGAAGAACTTTAAATACGCATTTCTTCCTAAAATCATGACCAGGCATCTTAACATTTGGTCTGTGCATTTCCCCCGGCATTAATAAAAGAAATCTTCCCTCTCCAAGAATACACGGAATATTATTCTTGGCATTATAAAATCCACAATCAGCTTCTTCATTCATAGGGATTGTTTCCTCCAACTCACCTATACCAAGCTCAATTATTTCAGTTCCATCCAAATCAATCTGTATATCTATATACCTTTTATGAACCTCAAAGCTATCTGTATTGCTTTCACTTCCCTCTACAGACATAACATTTACAAATAATATATCCTTTTCCAGTTCCAGCTTCCCAATCGGTAAGCTATTTAGGTCAGTGCTTTGTATAAAACGAAAAGCTTTGTCCAAATTGTCACTTAACCCCATATACTGATCAATATTTTTTATTTGGTCATAAATCATATTAGATGCTCCTAATCTTCTCCTAGATATGCCTTCTTTACATCCTCATTGTTTAACAAATTCTCACAGCTATCCTCCATGACAATTTCACCCACCTGAAGCACATAGCCTCGGTCTGCTGTTGATAATGCTATTCTAGAATTTTGCTCAACAAATAATATGGTTTTCCCTTCCTTCTGCACCTTAACAATTGCCTCAAAAATCTCTTTTATAACAATTGGTGCTAAGCCTAAGGATGGCTCGTCCATAAGTATCATATCCGGTTTGCCAATGAGGGATCGGGCGATCGCCAGCATTTGCTGCTCACCACCGCTTAGGGTTCCACCCATCTGATTTTTCCGCTCCTCCAAACGGGGAAATAACCGAAAGATCTCTTTTAATTCTTCCTTAATGTTTTTTGTATCTCTTCGAGTATATGCACCCACTGCCAAATTCTCCATAACTGACAGCTTTGAAAAAATATGACGGCCTTCCAATACCTGTGATAATCCCATAGACATAATCCGATTACCACTCATGCCTTGGATGGGCTTTCCCTTAAATAATATTTCACCCCGAACTCCATGGGCAGAGGTCAAACCCGAAATCGTCCTTAATGTAGTGGTCTTTCCGGCACCATTAGCACCTATTAAGGTCACTATTTCGCCTTCATTTACATATAGATCAATTCCTTTTACAACATGAATATTTCCATAGTAGTAATGAAAATTTCTTAATTCTAATAACGGTGCCATACTATTCACCTCCCAAATAAGCTTCAATTACCTTTTGATTATTTTGAATTTCATTGGGTTTACCTTCCGCAAGCTTTTGTCCATAATTTAATACATAGATATATTCAGCAACACCCATCATAAGCTTCATATCATGCTCAATCATAAGAATGGATACCTTTTTGTCCAAAATCCTTTGAAGCAGGTCATGCAGCATTTCTTTTTCTCTGGAGTTCATACCTGCAGCCGGCTCATCCAATAGGATTAATTTCGGGTTGCTGGCTAAGCCTCTGACAATTTCCAATAATCGTTGTTCTCCATAGGATAATGACCCTGCCAGATTCTTTGCCTTATCCTTTAAGTTAACAAACTCAAGCCAGTCATATGCTCTTTCTAGTGCCTCTTTTTCCTCTGTTCGCTGTGCTCTTGTTCTTAACATAGAAGAAAATACATTAGATTGTAAATTGCTATGCATTCCCACCATTACATTTTCCACTAAATTCATCTTTTTGAATAAATTAATAACCTGGTAGGTACGAGATATACCGGCTTTGTTAATTTGATAGGGTTTTTTGCCATCAATGCGATTGCCATTAAAGGTAATGCTTCCTTTATCCGGAGTATAAACCCCATCAATAAGATTAAAAAATGTTGTCTTGCCAGCTCCATTGGGGCCAATCAATCCACTAATCCTATTTTCCTTCACCGTTAAGCTAACATTATTTATCGCTAGTAATCCGTCAAAGCTTAACGTGACATTTTCAACCTTTAGCATTCCTCTTACCACCTTTCCATTTCAGAATTAAGTCTTTTGTAAAGCGGTAAAAACCACCCGGGAAAAGCATTATAACTAAGAGGAGTAAGATTCCGTATGCAAATAATTGATAGCGTCCTGCAGAACGAAGGATTTCATTTAAGATCAGGACCGTGAAAACTCCACTTACTGTGCCCCCCAATGAAGCTGTTCCTCCAAATAATAACATGGTCAGGAACATAACCGACTGCTTATTGGTATATGTATCGGGGCTAATAAACCGCACCAGATGAGCATACATTCCGCCAGCATAAGCAGTATAAAAAGCACTAATGGAAAATGCCAGGACCTTATATTTTCTTACGTTAACACCCATACCATCCGCTGCGTGGCCATTCTCACGAATAGCGATCAGGGCACGGCCAGTTCGGGATTTAATAAGGTTCGTCTTAAGTAGGAGGAAAATAACAACCATAATCAGCGCATAATAATAAAACCGTATATTCGAATTTAATTTAAACCCAAAAAAGCTTAAATATTCGGTGAAGAAACCGGTAAAATTACCGGTAATACCCTTTGGCGATTGAGATACAAATTGATAAACAATTTCACCAAAGGCAACCGTTGCTAAAGAAAGAAAATGGAATACTAATTTTGAAGCAGGATAAGCAATAATACATCCGATTATTGTTGCAAGTATGGAGCTTAGGATCATGCTGAAAAATACAGGAATCGAAAGATATTTATGCATGATTACAGAGCCGTAAGCACCGATCGCAAAGAAAGCTGCTTGTCCCATAGAAATTTGTCCGCAATACCCAAAAAGAATATCCAGTCCCGATACCGCTATGATATATAATGCAGCAAAGCAACAGATAAGAACGCCATAATCATATCCAAATAAATTAAGCACTACAGGAAGTAATAACAATACTACTGCTATTGCAGCCTTACCTATAAATCTGTTTTTTAATTTCTCCACTAAAGTCACTCTCTACACCTCTCAATCTACAATAGCTTTTTCATTGAAGATACCTGTTGGCTTAACAAATAGGAATATTAACAATACGAGATATGCGAATAAGTCTTTATATGCAGAGGATATAAATGCCGCTGTAAAGGTTTCCATGATTCCCAGTAAGGCTCCGCCAACAACTGCACCTACCATGTTACCATAACCACCGATTACTGCACTGGAGAATCCTTTTCTTCCGATATTTGCTCCTAATGTAGTGTATACACCATAAACGGGCCCGATCAGCATACCAGCCAGTGCTGCTATACCTGCACTTAAGCCCCAGGTGATACCTACCGTCAATTGAACATTAATGCCACAGGCCTTCGCTGCCATTGGATCCATAGCTGTAGCCCTCATTGCTGTGCCCACCTTTGTTTTTTTAATAAACAAGTGAAGGATCATCATACCCACCAAAGATATGGCAATACACAGAAATGCCTCTGTCTGGATTTTAATACCAAAAAATTCGAGTGATTTTATTTTAAATAAGGAAGGAAAAAATTTCGAATCGCTGCCCCAAACTATCATTGAGCCGTTTTGTATTAAATAAGATACCGCTATCGTAGCAAGAATTGTGTAAATTGGTAGTACATTCCTCTTAATTAAATGATTAATAACACTTCTTTCAAGGAGCATACCAAAACAGAACATGATTGCCATCACTAATACTATGGACAAGAAAAATGGAATCCCTAGCAAACTATAGCATGTAAAACCCAAGAAAGCACCTAACGTAAGCATATCTCCTTGGGCAAAGCTCATAACTCCCGAAGCTTTATAAATTAGACTATATCCTAATGCTATTAGTCCATAAATACTTCCAATGACCAAGCCGGATATTAATACCTGTAATAACATATGGATTATACCACCTTTCCATTACTCCCTGTTATTTCTTATTTAGGATAAGGGGTTAATTACTTAACCCCTTTATCCCAATCGTTGTTATATCATATGAAGTTTATCTTATATCATATCTGCTAATATAAGAGTTGCTCCATACTAGTGGCTTTCCTTAAATTTATCCCAACTACCATCAGATAACCAAGTATCAAGATTTACATATTTTCCGTCAACAATGATATAACTGTTAAAGGTGTGTATTCCTTCACGATCACCAGTAGTGAAATCAAAGGTTCCGCAGAGACCTTCTAGACCGCTAATAGCTTCTAACGCATCACGGATTGCTGTACCATCATGGTTAGTACCGGCATTCTTCGCTGCCTCAGCTAGAACCATGATGCTGTCCCAGCCACGATATGCACAATCATGGAAGGGCATCTCACCATATTCTGCTACGAAAAGCTCCAGGAAATCTTTAATAATCGGAACATCACATTCCTCAACGCTGTTATAGGTTACATAAGGGAATACGAATGCCCAGTAATTAGAGGAATCACCTGCTACTGCCATATTATCTACCGAAAGAGTTTCTTTGCTAAATACGATACCGTCATATCCGAATTGACGCAGCTGTTTGGAGAATACTGGCTGAGTAACGCTGGGGCAGCTTACTAATACTGCATCCGGATTAGTGTTCATAATCTTTGCTACCTGACCAGAGAAATCGCTCTCACCATCTACGCAGGTCTCTGATGTAAGAACTTTCATTCCATAATCTGCTGCAATCTCACGGAATGTATTAGCAGGACCCTTAGAAGCATCATCTACACCTTCAAATATAGCCACGGTCTTAACTCCCATATCCTGCATTTTCTGTGCCAGCAAGGGAATCGCCATACCGCTGTTCGGGCAAGCACGGAATACATATTGCCAGTTCTGCTCCATCCATGTATTACTTAAGCCATTTCCTACGGTAGGAATTTTCGCTTCCTCATAATAGTTACCTGCAGCAAGCATATTGCTGCTGATTAAGGAACCGCAGATTGCGTCCACTTTATCTACTTCGATCAGCTTCTTTGCGATTTTTACAGCTTCCTCCGGAGAAGCCTGATCATCGTATACTACCAAACGAATCTGCTCACCGTTAATACCACCATTTTCATTAAGTACCTTTACTGCAAGTTTTGCTCCCTTTAAGGTTGCGTCTCCTACTAATGCATTGGTTCCGCTTAAAGCCTGAGGACATCCAATAACGAATTCACCTGCGCCGCTGCTTGAGCCACCTTTTTTGTCTGTGTCATTTCCAGTGTCAGCTGTCTTTCCATCGGATGAGTTTCCTGAGTTACTGTTACTACAAGCAACCATTGAAAATACCATTGTTAGAACTAATAGGATTGCCACTACTTTGTTAATTTTTCTCATCTCTTAATCTCCCTTTCTTTTTCTTCGTTAACGCACATGCTAAAATAATGAATATATTTTTATGCAATAAACAGACTATTTCTGTTTAGCATTAACTTCATTGTAGTTTACACACCAGGTAGGTGTTCTGCCTTGCAATATTTCCACGATTCCCATACAGCCGTCATAGCTCATACGATTACAAGCCTCGGTTGAGAGTGCTGAACAATGGGGCGATAGTAAGACATTGCTCATCTGTAACAAGGGATTATCGATCTCCACCGGCTCTGTTGCAAAGACATCTAGGGCAGCTCCTTTTATCGTCCCATTCTTAAGAGCATCTATCAAATCCTCTTCATTCACAACGATTCCTCTGGCAAAATTAATGAAAAATGCAGTTGGCTTCATTAGCTGTAGCTTGTCCTTATTAACTAAATTCGCAGTTTTAGGAGAGCCATTCACATGGATACTGACAAAATCAGCAGCTCTAAATATTTCATCCATATCCTCTACAAGCTCAATATAATCGGGGATCATTTCTTTTGCTGCATAAGGATCATATCCAATTATCTTCATGTCAAAGCCATAATGCGCCTTCTTGGCTACCAGCTTACCAATGTTACCCAGTCCAACCAGACCAAGAACCTTTTCTTTCACATCTATGTTGATTATTCGTGCCGGAGCATCAAAGTCTCCTTGTCTTACTGCGTGATTCATGTCAACCACATGTTTCGCCAAGGCTAAAATAGCAGCAACAGTGTGCTCGGCAACAGATTCAATATTGGCATAGGGAGCGTTCACAACATAAATCCCCAATCTGGTGGCCACCTCAATATCCACTACATTATCAATACCTACACCATGCTTTCCTACCACTTTGAGTTTTTTCCCGGCGCTTAAAATTTCCTCATCCAAAAATAAGGTCTTTGAGAAAACTGCATCACAATCAGCGATCAGAGCTTTGATTGTTGATTTTTGTTCATCCGGAGCAAGGATTACTTCAAATCCCTTCTCTCGCAATAAATTCTTGCCGCTTTCTGATACATCCTGTGCCAGCAATACCTTTCCAGCCATGCTTGTCACACTCCTTCATCTTATGATTTCTTAAGTAAAGTCAGGGCTTCCGTTGATTTAGAAATAATCATTCCTATTTCACTATTCCAACTGATGATATCCATGCCTTTCTTTCTGCATTCTAATAAATACTGAATATCGGAAGTGATCATTCCGGAATGAAGTCCGTGGTTTTTCGCTGTAGCTATTACATTGTCCACTGCCTGCCGGAACTTCTCTGTTGTAAAATTGTTTAAGTCTCCTAAGGCGCTAGAAAGATCCGTAGGTCCTATCATCAGGGCATCTATCCCCTCTACAGCGGCAATACTCTCTAGATTTGCCAAGGCTTCCGTCGTTTCTATTTGAAGCATAAGGGTAATTTCATGATTAGATTTCATCATATACTCTGTTAAATTCCGACTATTGAAATCATTGTGGGCCCGCCTAGTGGATATCCCTCTAGCTCCCAATGGGGCATAGCGCGAGTACTCCACTACTTCCCTTGCCTGTTCCGCTGTTGATACCATAGGTACCAGCAGACCCTTTGCCCCCATTTCTAAATATCTCAAAATACTGGCTTTATCAATTTGAGGAATTCTGACAACCGGATCAACACCACAGTTCCTTGCAGCAGCAATCATTGCAGATACCGCTGTAAAATCATAACAACCATGTTCACAATCAATGATAAAGAAATCAAAACCGGATTCTTTAAACACAGCTGGAGCATTGGGTGAATAAAACTCACAGAGCATGGTTCCGACAGCAAGCTGCCTCTTCTTCAATATCTCCTTAATGCACACTTCATTCGCCTCCATTATCCTATGACCTTGCATTGCAGTTTTTTGTCAGGATACAATATATTAGCAGTATCAGAGAGGTTTATAGCCTTTCCATCACAAACTAATGCAAGCCTTAAGTGCCCTAAGAAAACCTCACATTTGATGGGCGAACAAAAGTCTGAAACGCCGATTTTTTCCCGAATCGCCTTTTGCAGATAGGGATTTTTCAATATTGCTCCACCGGTATATACGATCCTCTGTAGCTTAGCTTTATCGCTTACAATAAAGTTTAAATAGGTGTCAAAAATATTTGCATAGGTTGTGAAAACACTTCGAAATAAATTTCCAACCGTAAAATTCTGATCTGTTATATTACCAAAATAGCCTTGCTTAGTCCCAAGCAGATCTCGAATAAATCCGACGTCACAAGTCATTTCCACAGAGTTTTCAACTTCTACTGCTCCAAATATTCTGCTCCATAATTCCTGACGTGATAGTTCTGTTTGATAAATACGCGTTCCGATATCTTCTACAAAATTAACAACCACATCTAAAATCTTTCCATTTGGCATACGGGTTACCGTATTCAAATATAGTCCCTCAAAATAGGGCCTCGTTTCGAAGGCTCCGGTATTAAATTCATTGGATATGTATCCCAATTGAGAGGCTGTCGCCACATTAATATTGACGTCCGTTATGGCATTCATAAAGCTTCCTAATACGGCCACCTGTTGGTCTCCCCAATCAGGATATACTGCTACATCGCCATAGCTTCCGTGATAATATCCGCAAATCGTTGTATCTGAAACCAAATCAAATAACTGAAATCTGTCGAATTGTAATTTGTGTATGATATTTTGGTTCCAACATCCCTGCTTGACATCTACCAGTCCTAAAGGTGCAGCATTGGTTATATGACATTTTCTCTCTTTGGTGAGGTTGAAGATTAGATAGGCTCCCAAGGTGCAAAAATAATCCCCGTTGTCAATTTGAAAGGTGTTTTGCTTTACCGCCGTATATGCATTGCAGAAGCCCAGCCCAGGCTTCAGATATAACCCATTGCTTCGCATCTCCTCCTGTGAGAGGATGCTCTCTAGCTCCTGAAGATAGGTTTGTCCTTTTTCGTTTATTCGCAAGCAACGGTTGTCCTGCCATGAGACATAGGGGGTTTTCGCCCTCCCTCCCTCATCACAGAATACAAAGCCATGCATTTGAGTGGAGATCGTAATTCCTCTGATATCCGAACCATTCGCTTCAATTAATTCATCTATCACCTGTTTCACACGCTGATAAATACAATCCGCATCGATTTCATAGCAAAGATTGTCCTTCCCGGTATTAGCCCTAGGCATCTCAATTTCTCGTTGAATATGCAACTCCAGGCTTTCTGTATCCAGTAGTGCTGCTTTCATAAAGCTGCTTCCAACATCAATAGCTACAAACTTCATATGGTTTCTCCTATATTACTCTCCACATATGCTACATAGGTTTTTATATTGGCGATTTGCTTCCATCATAAGGCTGGCATAATCACCGGAGGCTCCAAAGATAGTAGCCCCACGCTGTTTCCATTTTCGCATCTCCTTTTCATCATAGGCAAAGGAAACCATCAGAGGAATGGTATGTCGCTTTGCAATTTCACCAATACGATCAAAGTATTCACAAACTAATTCATCCTCCATTTGCGTTAATTTTCCTAAGGATCCTGACAGGTCCATAGGGCCAACACATAGGCAATCCAAGCCCTCCAGCTGAATAATTTCCTCTAAGGAATCAACACACTCCTTGTTTTCAACCTGTAGAATTTTAAAGATTCTTTCTTCAGATTCATTTAGATATTGCTCTGCAGGCATACTTCCATAATTCACGGCACGAATAGGTCCCCATCCACGAATTCCCTTCGGAGGGTAGGTACATGCTGCAATGGCTGCTTTTGCCTCCTCAACATTATGTATCTGCGGAAAGACAATACAGTCCGGTCCCATCTCCAGTATCGGTTTTGCTAAAACAGGATCATTCCACGGGATTCTCACCATGGATACACAGCCTGTTGCTCTGGCAGATATAATATGATTTAAAATATCACCGGAGGACATCCATGAATGCTCGCCGTCAATCCATAGAAAATCATAAACTGAGCCTAGAAGCTCCGATATAACAGCATCTCTTACGTTTACCCCCGTTCCGATTAAAATTTTCTTTTCTTCAATTTTTCTCCTCATTAGGTTTAGACTTTCCATCGTATTCCTCCTATTTATATTTTATTGTGAACTAAATCACACATAGCTCAAACTTTTGCTTCAGACCTTCCATCGATTATTCATGAGGTAACCAGTAATATGTATCTCTTTATGCACTTCGACTAGTCTCTATGGCTTTTCAATCAGGATATTATCGGGATTATGAATAATAAATTACATAAAAGCTTCTCTACTTTTCATATATCGCACAAAGATTTTCATGTTTTGCAAAAATTATTATACACCCATAGAAATTATATTTCAACATATTTTTTGATAAATCTTTATCATTTTATTGCCAGTTGTTGCATTTGTATACTTTATTGCTGTAAAAATAAGCCTCTTTTATACATATTATATGGTTTTTGTTTATTCTGTGCAATTATTCCATTTATTTTATGAAATATTATTTCATCTAAATTTCAAATAAAAGTCTTTGAAATTATGATTTTTTAATGTATAATGAAAGTAATTAGTTGCTATAATTTCATTTACAGGAGTAATTACGAAAGAAGGCTTTCTATATTATGATTATTAACCAGAAATTAATAGCCGAAAAAGCAGGTGTATCTTACGCCACCGTTTCCCGAGCTCTTACCAATAGTGCGAAAGTCAAACAAGAAACATTGGCGAAAATACATAAAGCAATGGATGAATTAGGAATCAATACTCCATTCAAAAATCAATTTGCGAATGGTAATAGCGCAAAAAATCAAGTTTTAATCGTTGTAGGCGGACTATCCGATATCTTCTACTGCCAAATTGTAAAAGGTATCTGCGATAATCTGTATCCTCTTGGTTTGGTAGCGACCTTATGCATCAGTAACTATGACCCCGATGTAGAAGCGTGGCATATTAATCATGCCAATGCTTCAAATTATGCCGGGATTATTATGATTACCGCCGTGGAAACTGCCGGTTTTGTAGAACTTCTAAAGAGGATTACTATTCCCGTTATACTCGTTAACCGCTATATCCGTTCACTTGATACAGATGTAGTTTGTATTGATAATTATCGTGGCGGATATATTGCAGCTAATACGTTGATTCAAGCCGGACATAAGAGAATTCTACACCTGACTGGTTCCAGGAATTCCACCCCCTGCCAAGATCGTTTACGCGGGTTTACTGACGCTATGACTGATTCGGGTCTAACACTTCAGTCTGAAGAAATATATTTTGGAGATTTTACAATTGATGACGGGATAAGATTTGTAGATAAATTCTTTACGAAAGACTCCTCCTATAGCGCTGTTTATATTGGTAATAATCCAATGGCTTTTGGAGCAGCGAGTCAATTAACAGAATTGGGATATCGGATTCCAGAAGACGTTAGTATCATCTGCTTCGATGATTCCTCCCTGGTAGATAGAGGAAAATTCAAACTAACCTCTATCAGTTATGACCCTTATTCCATGGGTAGTGCTGCTGTTGATGTACTTCAAAAACGTCTTGCCAATCCCCATGCAGAAAAGATGAAGGTTATTTTTTCACCCAACACCATAGTCCGCGGAAGCATAAAACAGCTGTATTGAGGCTAATTCGTGTGTTGTTTTTGTGAACAAGAAGATTGGTGGCTTATGGAATATAGGTTAAAGAACAAGCCTAATAAAAGATGTGTTACATTCCAAATCGTTATGTAGAATAAAAAAACCGCAGCCCTACAAAATCCATGGGTTACGGTTTTTATTATTCCTCAGCTCGGTTCAGCTAATCATGCGATTCGCTTCGCTTTTGTGCTATTGTCTCTAAATGAAAAATTTCCTCCCCGCCTTCATCAAGGCCCGTCATTACAAAGGTATAAGCTGCGAAGTCAACGACAAGGCATGCTGTCTGCCCCTCATTCTCCCAGCATAGCTTCAAGCCACGGTCCCATGCTTCACTTATAAATACAGCATTCCATCCAAAAGCTTTTGAATTGTTTCTAAAGCGAATCATGGCTAGCTGCTGCTTCACCACTTCATGTTCCAATCTTGTATTAATCTGCTCCAGAGTCATATTGCTTCTATTAATTTCTTTGTGGGAATCCTTACCCCCCTTTTCGACTGCCTCATAATCATTCTTTCCTGCAAACAGATCAAGATACCAAACCTGGGGTTTCCCTGGCATAAACAGTTGGATTGCACGGGCCAGCAGCATCTTGTTATCATCCTCTCCCAGCGCACTATAATACGTAGCATTTACCTGGTAATATAAGTTCTTCTGACCATGGAGGTTTTTTACATAGCCACCTCTGCCTACGACGATCTGTACCAGCTCTGTAATCTGTTCTTCCCCAATCATTCCTCTCAGGTCTAGAATAGGAATTCCATCATGGCAGCCAAGCATATTGATAACATGAATATGATTGCTCTGTAGCTCATCAGCCCACTTCACAAGTAAGGTTCCATTCCCTCTCTCCATCGCATCCAGGATCAGTCCCGGCAGGAAGAAATCGTAGACCATAAAGCCCTTTTCAGCCATAGCTATGTGAATTTTATCGGAATAGCTTGCGTGAATCTCCGGTAAGAGCATTAAGTCATACCGATCCGCTAAACTCTTCAATTTCAATAGTAACTCCCAAATACCGGGCTCATTAAAAAAATTCCTTTCCCCCGGCTCCTTGCATGCATAAGCAAATGCATCCAATCGAATGATCCTTGCCCCATATCCAGCCAATGTTTTCAAGGTATTGTCATAAAACTCCCATACAAGAGGTGATTTAATATTTAGATCCATTTGACCAAGATATTTTCTGGAGGACTCCAGAAGCTCTGTCACCTCAGCTGTATATTGGCTATACTCCCCTAAATCTATTTCAGACGCTTTTTTTCCCTGATCCAGACTGGCATTAATCAACTCTGCCAACCGTACCGCGGACCCATACTGGATTTCCAACTTTTGTACCAAATCGAAAGCATCCACTTGCTTATACCGGACCTCCTGATAAAAGGTATTCCAATAGGGAACATCCTTTCCATCCGGCATGCGGACCATTAGGATGGGCAATCCCGGCTTTCGAAAGTACATCCCCTGAATCAAGTCCTCCCTTGGTAGGATATACCCTTCTTCCGTCATCTCTCCGCAGCCTTCCCAGAATTTATTCCAATTAATAAAAAAGTCCTTATATATAGACTGCTCTCCGTTCTTGAGGATATCCTGGAATTGCTTTGATAGCACCGAGGCATGATTCAAGATAATATCCAGCTTCAAACGAATCCCCAACCCTTCGAGCTCCTCAAGATCCTCCGGCTTTGCCAGTAATTCATTAATTCCATAATCAATCACAGAAAAACCCCGATCCATATCTGAGTTGAAGAGACTGGGCAAGAGATAAAGGGATTGAAATACCTCCCGAAATTCTTCTCTCTTTAGGATACTGACTATATCAGAGAGCGTAGTTCCCATACTATCCGGATACGCGTTTAGTATAGGACGGTTATCTGTTACTTTTTCCTTATTCCTACTCATTCATCTATCCTAACCTTCTTCCATTTGCTTACGAAATGCTTCGTAGCTTAATAGCTCCCCTGTTTTGGATACTATTAACTTAGCCTTATGGGCCTGCTTTATCAGCTTGCTCTGTTCAATTTCAAGGACCATAGTGGTGAAGGCACTATCCGTCCTTCCATCGCGATTCCTGGCCCTTCGATGTGCCAAAGTCTCCTGTGGAGTACTGTGGAGCAGAATCGGGATGTCGACACCTCTAATGTGATCACTGTTTCCATGGGTCCATTCAATGATAAGAATCTGTATTCGGCTGAAATCCACCTTCTCGTACCACAGCTCTGTTTCTTCCCGTCCCATTCGTCTTAACCATATCTCCCCTGCTCCCTGTTTAAACTCAGCTACAATGGAAGATACCTCTTCAAAGCCTATTTCATCCCTTGTTCCAAGGTATCTGTCCAAGGCGGCTCTCCCGGACCTAAGATAGGCTTCAAACCAGGGATAATCTGTGACATGCTTCGGATTAGCATCCTCCTCTCCTGCACTCTGCCAACCCTGAATAAGCCGAAACCGCTCCGGACTGTATTCGCCAGCATCAATTAAGCCACGAATCGCACCGGACCGGAAGATACGGAGCCGTTCCGCATCATTATATTTCGGAATCCTATGGGGATAATTATCTCCGGATAAGGTATAGCTTCCAATACCAATTTCATTAAAATAATATGACAATAGAGATGCTATCTCCGATTTTCCGACTCCCGAGCCTCCACATACAGTAATTACTGCCTTCTGGCGGATGCTCTTTTCAAATACTTGTTGTAGCTGCTTCAATAATTCAGGAAAAATAGTGTCAGCCCTTGTAATGTGTGTCGCATCAATAATAATCTTATCTCCGGGCATGTCTCCCTGAGGAATACTCTCAGGAATGCTGATCGGCTTCCACTGCGTGTATTTTTCGATTTTCCTACAGATATTTTCCTTCGCAGTTATGGTGTCTAGCTCTTCCTTCATCTTACCTCCCTCTGCCTCCAAAGCAGCAAAATTCGTCACCCTACTCTTTTCCTTCGATCCACCTGATACAAGGATATCATCCGGCGGCTTTCCTATGCTATGACTTTACGGAACCGGACATTACACCGCTGATAATCTGCTTTTGCATGATCGTAAAGAAAATAACAATTGGAATAATCAGCATAACAAGCCCTGCCATAATACTTCCGTAATCATTCGAGAATTCACCATAAAATGTCCTTAGTGCTATGGTAAGTGTGTGTAGCTTCTGTTGTCTCAGCACAAGTGATGGTAACAAATAATCATTCCAGATATGAATCGTATTTAATATGGTAATCGTTGAAAGAATTGGCTTTAGAAGTGGCAATATTATTTTAAGAAAACACCCCAGCATATTGCATCCGTCTATTTTCGCTGCTTCCTCCAGTTCCCTGGGTATATTGGTTTTAATATAACCATGACACATAAACATACCAAGACTGACACAAAATCCAAGGTTGAAAAATATCATCAGCCACATGGAATTTAATAGCTGTAGCTTTGAGCCATAAAGGAGCAGCAAAGGAATCATCACCACCTGGAAGGGTATTACCATGGATGAAATCAGTAAGGAAAAGGAGATCTTACAGATCTTCCAGTCCTTTCTGGCGAACAAATAAGCTGACATTGAAGACAATATCACAAGAATCAGTACGCTCACTACTGCAATAAACAAAGAGTTAATGAAGGACCTCAGGAAATTCATATCATTGATTGCCTTCACATAATTATTCCATTGAATTCCTGCTTCATCAACCAGTTGCAGAGGATATTTAACAATGCTTATTTTTTTCTTAAAGGAATTTACTATAATCAGTAAAAAGGGGAGGATCCATAGGACAAGAAGTACAAAAAGCACACTTGTACCTACCAGCCTTGAAGCTTTCTTTTTTCTCATGCTTCAACCTCCTTTTTCTTTCCTGAGGTGACCTGTACAATACCAATGATCGCTACTATTATAAAGAGAACCAACGCTTCCGCCTGACCAACTCCGTAGTTCATATCCTCAAAGGCCTTCGTATAGATTTGCATTGAGACAAGTCGTGTTGAGCCAAAGGGATCTCCTCCCGTCAATGACATGTTAAGGTCATATACCTTAAAGCATCTGGTTATCGTAAGAAAGATACATACCACAAAGGATGATACCATGAGTGGCATCCTCACATATCTTGTGATTTGTAACTCCCTGGCGCCATCAATCCTGGCTGCTTCAATAATATCAACAGAAATACTCACAAAGCCCGCTATGTAAATCAGCATCATATACCCCGCATACTGCCAGACTGTAACAATAACCAGTGCAGCAAAGGAGGTCCCGGTAGCGGAAATCCACGATTTTTCGAATAACTCCACCGGAATTATGTTATAAAGTTCTGGTATTGCTCTGCTAAAAACAAATTTCCATATGTAACCCAGTGTAATTCCTCCGATAAGATAAGGAATAAAGAAGCCGGCTCTTAAAAACTTCTGTCCTCTTATTCCGCTGGTCAGGATATAGGCAAGAAGAAATGCCACTATATTAACAAAGAGTACACCCAGGATTGTATATAAGGCTGTTAATCCCATGGAATACCAAAACGCCTTATCCTGTGCCATGGTAAAATAGTTCGTCAGACCAGTAAAATTCATGTTTTTAGAAATTCCGTTCCAGTCTGTGAATGTCAAAGCAAAACCATAGATTAGGGGAATTACTATAACCGCGATGAATACGAACATAGCAGGTCCGGCAAATAAAAGATAGGTTCCTATATTCTTCAAAGCAGGTTTTTTATAGGCATGTTTCATCGTCATCACCTCGCGCCTTATTACAACGGCAGGCAGCCTTACATGGCTGCCCTTGCCGTGCCTTCAAATTATGTATACAAGCTCTGCCGTCAGTCCTTAGTGTGCTCGCCAGTATTCATCCAGGTGCGTTACCAGCTGATCTCTTGTAATCGTGTCAGCCAGAAACATCTGCATATAACCACTTAATGAGCTTCTATGATCCGACGGATAATCCGACCAGGAACACATCGTATCCCCGCTCTGAATGTATTTCTGCAAGGAAGCATTTAGATCATTGCTTGCAGTACGGGTTATACTTGACAGTGCCGGTACAAGTCCGCAATCATCAACCATAAGCTTTTGACCCTCCTCCGTATAGGATAGCCAAGTCAAAAATTCCTTTGCGGCCTGCTGCTGTTCTTCTGTTGAATACGTTCCATCAATAATAATCCACTTTGTAACTCCACTAACAATCTTACCCTTAGCAGTATCATTGTTATTGGTCGGATATGGCATTACACCATATTCGTCACCATTCACATATTCCTCCATATCAGCCCAAACAAAGGTACCGTTGATCCAGAAGGCCACATCACCCTCTGCAAAATATGCACAATTCAAATCATAATCAGCCGCAAGAGGATCATTCCTATTGATATTATAATCCTTAAATAATTCAATTACATCGATCACAGAGTTGAAGTTGGCAAGCTCAGAAAAAGAGGTTTCGCCGGCAGATACTTTCTTTAAGATCGCAGCCGCTCCGGCTTTTGTATTATCATAAGCACTATATAAGGCACTGAGTACATGGTTACCGATGGACCAGTCGTCCGAATTAAGCAGTAATGGAGTTTCCATTCCCTTCTCTACCAGCTCCTCTACAAGAAGCTTAAAGTCAGTATAGGTCAAATAATCAGCCGGATTAAATTCACGTCCGATTGTTCTTTCGATCGCAGTTTTGTTAAACAGCACACACTTAGATTCAATGGTCAGAGGGTAAGCATATACGTCATTGTCCCCAAATCTAACCATTAAGTCCCCGGCATCCTCAACCCATTTCTCATCATTTAGCGAAATACAGTATTCATAATAATCCCTAATTTGTGTTTCACTTACAATTGATAAGGTAGGGACATCTCCTCCGGCATAAGCGGTGGTCAGATAGGAGCCTGCATCTGAGGTCTCAGAAATATCAATTTTAACTCCGGTTTTACTCTCATAATCCAGAGCTGCTACTTTCAGTGCATCGGTAATCTCCGGCTTACTGTTTAGCATAGTAATCGTAACATTCCTTCTGGGTAGCTCCGTCTCTTTTTCTGTATCATTCTTTGCTTCTTTTTCCGTTTCCTTATCTGCGCTTAACGCTTCCGTAGGTGTCGGCTTTTCATCCGCAGTCGGTGAATCCTCCTTCGCTGTCTTACACGCACTAAGGCTGATAACCATCAACCCCGCCATCACTAAAGCTAGTAATCTTTTTTTCATAGTATTCTCTCCTTTTACGCTTCTCCTTTTATTATTTGTAAATACACCATCTGCAGCTGATGGTATTTCAAATAGTATGGTGATACTATAAACCAACTCAAAATAAATGTCAAGCGGTTGTCATACAAATTATACAAATATTTTTCAAATGTCGTGGTTTTTTGTACATATTTAGTATAATTAATGATAGTTTATATAAATGTATTGCCCATCTTTATGTTTTTTATATCATTCGGTTGACATTAATATAAAAATGTGAAATAATGCAAATAATGAATAAAAAAGTAGGAGATTGATATGTCATTAACCTTAAAGGATGTAGCCGAGAAGGCCGGAGTAACAGTTACCACTGTTTCAAGAGTGCTGAATAACAGAGGTCCGATCAGCCAAGAAACCAGAGAAAAAGTATATAATGCCATGAACGAGCTCAGATATTATCCAAATGAAGCCGCACGTTCCTTAAGCAAAAACAGAACCAATGTTATCGGCGTGATCTTACCCTCTGTACAAAATCCCTTTTTCTCAGAAATGTTGGGATATTTGGAACGTTATGCCTTTCAAAGTAATTATAAAATACAATTATGTGTTTCAAATCATGAACAGGAAAAAGAGCAGGAATATGTAGAGATGATGAGGGCGAATAAGGTTGCGGGAATTATTATTTCCAGCAGAACCTTGGGCTTGGAAAAATACTTTACCGAACGGTTTCCCGTTGTTTCTATTGAACGTTTGATCAATGCCGCCACCTCCTCTGTTACCTGTAACAACTATGAGGGCGGTCGTTTAGCGACTCAGCATCTAATCGAACGTGGCTGCAAGAAGCTGGCACATATAGGCGGAGTTAACGGCTTAAATATGATTGCCGATGAACGTAGCCATGCCTTTAAAGATGTATGCGATTTAAAGCAGATACCCTATGAGATATTTATGACGGAGGAAGCACAATTTCACTCCATGGAATATATTGATTGGCTCGATACCATTGTAACATCGCATCCTGAAATTGATGGCTACTTTACCAGTAATGACATCATCGCCATTCAGCTGATTCATGTTTGCCATCGCCACAAGCTTCATATTCCGGATGATATTAAGATTGTCGGCTTCGATGATATTTTAATGGCAGCCTGGTCAACCCCGGCCTTAACAACCATTCGTCAGCCGATAGAGCAAATGAGTAAAGCAGCGATTGACATCATTCGCCAATACGATCGAAAGCCCTCTATTCCCACGCAATCAGTGCTCGGGGTAACATTAGTTCAACGGGAAACGACGTAATATCCCTTTATAAGAACAGCTAACGCGTTTTTTATCGATTGAATATATCAGCCCCATCGGTTCAAAGCGGTGGTTTGCTCCTCTATAGCAATAAAGAAAGTGATACCCATAGTAGTCCTCTACAAAGACTATTATGGGTATCACCCTATCGTAACGCTTTTCTATGAAATCAGAACTTCCAAAGCATGTCGTAGTGTTTGACCTAGCAAGTCAAATCATCAACTAGGCTTCATCAACATAAGCAACATAATTACTGGATTTTATGAGCTCTAAGACATCATAATGCTTTTGCTTTGTAGTTAATTTTAGTACAAAGGAGAAGCTAGTAAACGTACCTATATTATCAATGATTTCAAATTCTAATATTCCGATATTATGCTCCTTCAAAAACGCAATAAACTTGTAAAGGCCATCCTTTTTCTCTAGTAATATGTAGATCCTGAGTCTCTTGCTGTTGGCCAATAGTTTTTCCTGCAACTTTTCGCCAACCACCATAACAAATAGAATGATACAAAACATAATGATTGCCGCTTCATAAAATCCAATTCCAATCACAAGACCCATACAGGCATCTACCCATAATCCTGCTGCTGTTGTTAATCCTTTGATACTATGAAAACCGGTTACCATGATTGTGCCCGCACCCAAAAAGCCAATGCCGCTAATTACTTGAGCTCCCAAACGGGCGGGGTCGGAGATCTGATAGTTCTGATAAATAAACATTCCGGTCATCATTACCGCAGCAGACCCAACACATACCAGGGAATATGTCTTAAAGCCCGCCGCACGAAGCTTGGAGGTTCTTTCGTATCCAATAATTGCTCCAAATATCATTGCTCCAAATAGTCTGATGGCTGCTGTGACAAAATTAATCTCATAAAAATCGATACTTTGAAAAAAGTGATTAATCATGTTGATTATATTTCCCATAATTAATGTAATGACTATCCTTTCTAAAACCTGATGTATTAGGACAGATCACCGGAAATAAGGTATTATTCATTAGGTTAATATCTTATTATGATCATCCTTGCCATCGTCCTCATAGACAATATAATCTGAAATATCCAGATTAACGGTATCTCCCACCTTCAAGCTATCATAGGTATCCGCTTCTGCAATTACTCTGATGTCGGTTCCGTTAATGTCGATCTGGCAGTCATTCACGTCTCCAAGGTAAAACATGGTTCTTACCTTACCGGATAATTGTCCCTCTCTGTTCACAAACTTAATGTTCTCCGGTCGAATTGCAACCACAACATTCCCTTGGATCGGTCCATCGTAAGGAAGGGACTGACCCAATCCCTTCAGCATTACTTTACCATTAGAAACCGTTCCCTTAATAAAGTTAACCTTACCAACGAAATCTGCAATAAACTGATTGTTCGGTCTTCTGTATATTTCCATCGGAGATCCTACCTGCTGCACCACACCCCGATTGATTACAAATACTCGGTCAGACATTGTCATTGCTTCGATCTGGTCATGGGTTACATAAATAACTGTAATCTTCAGCTTCTTCTGAATCTCTTTAATCTCATAGCGCATGCTTTCTCTAAGCTTCGCATCCAGATTTGATAGGGGCTCATCTAACAGAAGTAGCTTCGGCTCTGCCACAAGTGCCCTTCCCAGTGCAACTCTCTGCTGTTGTCCACCGGATAGCTGCGCAGGTAATCGATCTGCATATTGGCTAAGGTGAACGACCTCCAGAATGGCCATTACCTTTTCCTTGATTTTAGCCTTTGGAACCTTTTGAATCTTCAGAGGGTATGCTACGTTATCAAATACCGTCATATGCGGCCAAACTGCATAGGACTGAAACACCATTCCTATTCCCCTCTTTTCAGGTGGAATAAATACATTTTTACTATTCACTACCTGTCCATCGATTTTAACCTCACCTGAGGTCGGCTTCTCAAAACCGGCAATAATACGAAGCATCGTAGTCTTACCACAGCCGGAGGGACCCAGCAATGTGATAAATTCACCATCCTGAAACTCCTGTGTAAACTCCTTTAAAACTGTTACGTCTCCAAATGACTTGGTTACCTGATTTATTGTAATAACAGACATTCTGATTCCTCCTTAGATCGAAAATTTTCCTTTTGTCGCTTTATTTAATACATAGTTAAGTACAATAACCATGATCAATATTCCTGAAGCCAGAGCAGAAGCTGTCTGCTGACTATGGTAGGTCTGGTATGTAAACAGCTCTACACCCAGGGTTTTTGTATGATTGGAATAAAGTAAATTCGACATGGTTAGCTCATAAAAACTTGGCATAAAGATTAAGAACCAGCCTGCAACCACCGAAGGAATAATGAGTGGTAATACAACATCCTTTAATCTGCGTAACCATCCGGAGCCGGATATCTGCGCTGCCTCCTCCAAGGAAGGACTGATTTGAGAAAATGCAGATACCACCGTTCTCATACCCATTAGCATATATTTAATCATATAGGCAATGACCATGATGAACATAGTGTTATATATGTTAATACCAAACTTTCCTGACATCGTCATAATCAGTGCAAGCGCGATTACTACACTGGGTGTTCCGGATCCAACTGTAATAAGAAAATCAGGTATTCTTTTCCCCTTCGCATTTGTTCTTTTTAATAAATAAGCCATCACAAGGCAGATCACAATTCCTAAAGTAGCTGCCCACACAGCTGCAATCACACTGTTTTTCGCTGAGCCTATGATTGCACTCCTTGTAACAATTGTATTCCAGTATTTAAAGGTAAGGTTTCCTTCTGCAAAAACTGATTTTCCCATATTCATCGTTACGGAGGTCAAAAATACAGATGCAAAAGGGATAATTACAACTACGAGCGCAAATATACCTACCAAAATAGTAACGGGAATTCTCCATTTTCCTAAATCAACAATATTCGGTCTGGTAGATTTGCCCGATACGGTAATGTATTCTTTTTTCCCAACTACAAAGTTTGAAATATATAATACAATTAATGCAATGATCATGAGGAACACGGCCAGACTAGTAGCATCTGTAAGTCCCTCTTGAGAACCGATATAAACATAGTCTACAATACGGGTTGTTACTGTATAGATTTGACCCGGTGCTCCGATAATAGAAGGGATTCCATAGCAGGATGCCGCTGCTACAAATACCAGCAGAGCCGCCGCCACGATACTGGGCATCATCAAGGGTAGTGTTACTGTAAATAAGGTCTTTAAGGGACTTGCACCTGAAATACGGGAGGCCTCCTCCAAGGAGGGATCCATCTTTTCCATCGCCCTTGAAATTGTAATAAACGCAAATGGATAATAAAAGGTTGTTAACACCCATACCAAACCACCAATGGAATAAATATTAAAGGGTGCACTCTCTAAATGAAACAGATTTTGAAGTATTACATTTAACGTACCTACCTTGGGATTTAAAAGCCTAAGCCATGCCATCGCTCCAACATAGGGAGGTACCATATAGGTCATAACAAATAAGGTTCTGAAAAACTTCTTACCATATAGATTGGTTCTTCCAACCAGCCATGCCAAAGGGAAAGCCAATAAAACACCAAACACCATAGACAATCCCGCTGTAATCAAGGTATTCTTTAAGCTGGTCCAATTCAGCGGATAGGAGTAAATTCTCGAAAAACCTTCAAAGGAAAACTTCCCTGTGGAAAAAAACGAACGATATAACAGGTATATCAAAGGAAGCACTTGAAATATCACTAAAAATCCTACGATAGCAAGTATTATGATCCATTTGATATCAAAATGTATTTTTCTTTCCTTATTCATGTAGCTGTTAGCTCCTCTCTATATTCCGTCATTAATTTCTAGAGGCTGTTATAATACTGTTTCGCTTATAACAGCCTCTAACTAAATATTATTGAGGAATAGTTACATTTTCTTGGAATAATGTACGGATTGCTTCTCTTTCTTTAAAGCTCTTCTCCCAGTCAATGCTGATCGTATTTGCCATGATTTCTTTTGTCGGAATAGCATCATAGGGAGCGCTCGGATAGTCATTTCTTACGGAATGCATCCAGCCTGAAACGATATATTTCTGTCCTTCTAAGGATAAGAACCACTCTTCTACTGCTTCACAGGCTGCAGCATTCTGATTGGCACTATATTCGTCTTTAACAATCATAATGGGTGAAGGGGTACTAATCGTACCATCGGTAGGATAAATTACTTCTAAGGTAGAGCCTTCCTCTTCTCTTTTCTTGAGGATGGATTCTTCTAAGATCATAATTTCCTTACATTCCCCTGTTTCCAGCTTGGTAAGAGCAACAGAACCGGATTCAATTGCAATACCCTGTGCTCCTAACTGCTTGATATAATCCTCGCCGTATTTATCTAATAGACCTACTACTGCGGCATAGGAGGTACCTGAGGTTAAGGGATTACCCATGGATAGATAGCCCTTTAAGCTTTCGTCATTTGCAAAATCCATGAAGGAATTAGGAACCTGATCCTTGCTATACTTGTCAGGATTATATGCCAATACCATATTCAGAACTCTGACAGGATACCAATAGCCTTCCGGATCATAATCGAATAACAGGCTGTCTGCCTCCGCATATTTGTAGGGATGTAACAGACCTAACTCTTTTAATTCCAGTGCATAGGAAGGCTCTGCAACCATGAGAATATCACAGCTCAGCTTTCCTGAATCGATCTCTGCTGCCACCTTAGACTGTAAGGTGCCGGTACCACCCTGGAAGAACTCAATATCCATCTTAGGGAATACTTCGTCCAGCTTCTTATCCATGTCTTCAATGATGTCTTCATACATTGAGGTGTAGATTACTACCTTACCTGTCATTTCTTTTCTGGGATCCGCTGTTGCTTGATCTTCACTGCCACCTTCTGATTTCACAGGATCCTCTGTCTTCTTATCAGAGTTACTACATCCTGCCACTCCAGCAACCATACATAAGCATAACATGATAGCCAAAACTTTTTTCTTCATAAAGTCCTCCTAAATAGTATTAATTAGTAACTTAGTGATACTTTTATTATAGTGATTTTAGACAAGTTTCCTACCCAAAATACCATCCAAAAAGCAAAAATACCAAACACTTTCTGTTTCTCAGAATAGTTTTTGGTATTTTGCTTAGCTTATTATTGATTTTATATATTCTTTTGGGGAAAATCCCATATACTTTCGAAATACTACATTAAAATATTTATAGTCTCCTATACCACAGGCATCTGCTACCTTCTGAATAGAGGTTTCTCCCCCTTTGATTAACTCTAATGCCTTTTGAATACGATATCGATTTAAATACTCAATAAAAGTCGTTCCGACCGCCTCTTTAAATATCTTATTCAAAAAGGTTTCACTGTAATTCAAACAGTCTACCAGGTCCTGCATCACTATTTTCTTATTATAATTTTGGTTCACAAAGCATAGCATTTGCTTTACCAAAGTATTGTCTATTTTATCCTTGTGAAGCTCCTTGATCAGGGAAAAATTACGGAGCTCTTCCTTTTCCTCTTGCTTTGAGATCCATATCTTTCTTAAGTCGCATTCCTTCTTTGCCAGTTCAATGGCATCAATTAATTCCTCTACCTGAAGGGGCTTTAGCAAATATCCCTTCACCCCATAATGAATCGCCTTTTGTGCATACTCAAAATCAGAATAGCCAGATAGGATAATGGCTGAATAACTATATTTCTCATAGGTTTCCTCCAACATCTCCAGACCGCTCATCACCGGCATATTGATATCCACAATCACGATGTCAGGATTTTTTTCTTTAATCAGTGCCATTCCTTCCATCCCATTGCAGCCCTCCCCCACGACACTGCACTGTAGCTCCATCCATGGGATCGAATACACAAGCCCTTTACGAATGATATTTTCATCCTCCACAATGACAACCTTGTACACTCTATTCTCCTTTCAGATTAATTTTGATTGTGACCATAAGTCCTTCCGTCTCTAAATTCGTAATGTCCAGTCCGCTATCCGTTCCATAAAGTAAATATAGACGCCTTGCGATATTATGCAGCCCATTATGCTCCGATTCTAATACCGGCTCATAGATGCTTTTCTGTAGCGCCTCTGCTTCCTCCTGCACCATCCCTTCCCCATTATCTCTTACCGACAGCAAAAGCATATTGCCTTCCATATGTCCCTCAATCCATATATGAATCCTTGTTTTCTTACGAAAGCCATATTTAATGGAATTTTCGATCAAGGGCTGTAGGATTAGCTTGGGTATGATGCACTTATTACAGTCCTCATCAATATGAAGCTCATAGTGCAAGCTGTCTTCGAATCTGGTCTTCTGTATCTCCAGGTAATCTCTGATATAGGACATGTCCTCTTCCAGATAAACATATTTTCTACTGGTGTTGATACTATATCGTAAAATCTGCGTCAGCTGAATAATTAACCGATCTGCCTTCTTACTATCAAAAATAAGCAGATTCCGGATAATCTCCAGGGTATTATATAAGAAATGGGGGTTGATTTGTTCTGTCAGATGATTAATCTCGGTTACATTGTTAATTCTTAATAATTCTGTGTTTCTATGATTCAGCTCCTGTATATTATCCAGCATCTGATTAATTTGTATTCCTACTGCCGAGAATTCATCCTCTGAAATGGTATTAATCCTATACTCCGAATCCTCTTGACTGATTACTTGAATTTCTGAAACCAGTTTATTGATGGAGGCCGCATTACTTTCCGCCATGGCTTCTGTCATATTTCTGGCCAGCTTATACCAGCAGATTCCAATCGTGATAATGACACCGAAGGCAGTGAGCAGCAGGGTGTGACTTCGCGGATAATAAATTAAGGAATAGATTGCAACATTGGCCTTTTCTATATACCGTTTGTTACACCAATACCGCCTTCCATTGATTGTAATAATTGGACTATGAGAAGAATTATCAAATTTATTAACCCCTGATACAAAGCTTTGCTTACTGCTATAGATTACCCTACCCCGCTCGTCTGCAATAATTCCCTCATATTCTGCGTCCGCTAAGCTTTGCTCCCAGCCCTCTTCCTCAAGATAAAGATTGATGAAGCCAACCGTCATTTCCTGATCATAGATTGGCTTGGACAATACATAGTTGGAGTTATTTCCATCAAAATAATATACACTGGAATATATTTCATCCCTGGGAATATGAAAGGCATTGGCACAGATTGCTTTGTTAAAGCTATTTCTATATAGATCCCATTCCTTAAAGCTATGAAATAGGATGTTACGCTCCTTATCACTTAGCACAACCTTGGCCTTTAGGGGCGAGGACGCATTAAACTCATAGATGAGATATGGTAGCGCTGATGTATCCTCCTTATATAGCAATATATCCAGGCATAATTTCTGCAAAGCCTCTCCGCTTAAAAAGTCCGAGCATTCCTCATAAATTGCTGTAAATCTATCCTCATAAAGCTTACCATTATCCTTAGCATTCTTATAATTCGTTGCAACTACTGCTAAAATCATACCAAAAGCAAGTAGGAGGATGCCTGCTCCAATCAATGCGATCAACCGATTGATAACAATATGCTTTAGCTTCTCCTGAAAGCTTACTGTTCTCTTCATGCTTTTCCTGATGAATGGTCTCAACATCTCAGTGCTCCCCCATAATCTGTTCAATAATAATTGAATAACGACTAAGAATTTTTATCTTATTCTCCTTCACATACTCCCTGTCTTCTTCTAATAATTTGATGTTTTGTATCGGTAGCAAATACTCCCCCTCTATGGCATCTCTATAGATGGAACGCTTCATCAATATGTTAGAATATATATTCTGCATATCCTTACTGGTAACAAAGTCTATAAAATGCTTTGCATATTCTTGATTGCTGCTGCCCTTTACGATGGCCATCATAGCCGGTAAATAGACCGTTCCTTCCTTCGGATAAACAATCTCAACATCGGTAGAATCTCCGACCAGGCTAATACAGGGAGATTCATAGGTCAAGCCTACGATGTAGTTCCCTGACGCCACACTGGAATATACCTTTTCCGAGCTTGATGCGATTTCCCCCACTTGCTCCATAAGACGCGTGACATAATCCCAAGCTTCCTCCTCTTCATAGCCTCCCATCGCTAATAACGTATTACTCAGCTGAGAAAATGCATAGGAGGAATTAATGGGATTTCCTGTTATGATTTTGCCCCTTAGGCGCTCGTCCAGTAAATCCTGATACCCTTCCACCGGAATATCTCTGGCAAGAGATTTATTTACAATTAAGCAGCTTCCCTCCAGAAGATAGCTGGTGGTTAAGCCCGTTGTATTTCGATAGTTTTCTAAGATATATTTATCATTTACAGAGACGTATTCCTGAAATAAATCTCGATTGGAATACATATAGGAATAGGTGCCACCCATAATAATATCGGCAACAGGTTCCTCTGCCTCAGACCGAATCCGTGATAATAGCTCCCCCAATTCATCCTTTACCAGTTCAACCTGTATACCGTATTTCTCCTCAAATAATGGGATAGTTGCATCCAGTAGATTGTCCGTTCTTGAGGTATAGATCACGATTTTCTTTTCTGATTCTCCACTCCCATTTCCATTCTGCTGACCATTCTCTGATCTATTGCTTCGAAGAAGAGGATAGAGGCTTAATAAAATCATCAATAATAGGACTATTTTTATTTTTCTCATTCAACAACCCCTTTGCTCTGATCTTTTGTCCACCTTTGATTATGTTTACTTCATACCAGTTCTATCTAAATTTACCAATTTTTACCCTCGATTTTTTTAGTTTATCCGACATTTTTAATAATAACATGACAAAAAAACCATGTCAAATTACTGGTCCTGTTAGTTTTTACCATACAGTGTTGGTACATTGTCCTAAAGCAATTCAACCGGACATAGCTCCTATTTCTAAGGGAAGTCTTTCATGCTGGGCGAAAAAAGGAAGGGATCTGAATATACCTTCAAATCCCTTCCTTTATTTCATTAAATTCTATTGTTTTTCCCCTACTTAAGGAAGCTAAACATCCATTCATTCCCGGCATAGGGAACAGCGATCTCTATAAAACCGTCCGCATAGCTTGCCAGATCATACGGATAATAGAAAATGCGTATTTCATCTTCAGCCAGGTAATAATTCAATGTATAAAAGCTCATTGCATTATATTCTACTGTTTGAAGTGCATCATCCCAGTACATCACATCACCTTGATTGTACATTCTTTCAAACTCTGTGATTACATAGGAACCGAAGGTACTATCATCCGTAGCCATCAGATTGCTGAGTTCCAGCTGCCATCCGGTAGTCAGATCAAAGGTCAGTACATGCCTGATTGGATAACCATGGGCACCGCCGGTATATTCATAGCCCTGCAGCAAAATGCACAAAATTCCATTTTGATTATAGGTTACGGTAAAGTCCATATCAAAAGAATAGGCATAGAAATATTCATCGCTTGCATACTCCTTCGCTGTAGCTGCCATAGATTCACTATAGGAGATATAATCATTCTTTATCCGATCTATGGTTTCATTGATAGAGGCATATGCCGGGTTATCACCCTCTAATACTGGAAACGCCATCGCCACCGTCATATAATTCTCTTCCAGATAGCTATAGGTTTGATCATATCGGGTTGAGAATATACTTGATACCTTTTGAGTCAGCTCTTGCATTAATTTATAAGCTGCCAACTGATCTGTCAGGGCCTGATCTCCCGGTATTTCGAGAAGTCCCTGTTCGATTTCCTCAATCGCAGAAGCATATTCAAGGATACTTGCATAATACTCAGCATCAAGTAATGCCTGCTCCCTGATTGCAATTAGATGTTCTTCCTGCTGCTTTAGCTCTTCCTCTTTCCTAGCGCGATCAATCTCCTTTAGGGCCAGGTCATAATATACCTTATCCTCTTTGATTACAGAGCTATAATTTAAGATGGCGCTGGAATAATCACCAGCCTCAAAAAACATCTTTCCGTTCTTATAGCTCTCTCTGGATAGATAGATCTTATCAACAAACCTGGTAATGTCTTCTATGGCCTCCTCTAAATCATCAATCCCATATTCCTCAAGTCTATGTAGCAGCTCCTCGGCAGTAGCATAATCAATTTTTTCTAACAGATAGTCCTCTTTGATTAACTCCGCTTTTTCTACCAGCTCTTTTGCTACTGTTTCATCAAAGTCCTTTTGCTTACCGCTGAATTTTTCATAAAGATCGATTGCTTTGTCATATGCTCCATCATCATAATATGCAATTACATTTTTTGCTTGCTTCTTGATATGATTCTGATAAAAGAAGTATCCGGCACCGCTGCCTGCAATAAGAATAACAACACAGATACTTACAATCAGAATTAGTTTCTTCTTGCTTTTCTTCACCGGGGCAGAACCGGGCTGCTCCATTCCTTGTGGAAATGGTTGGGGAGCCTGTGGGTACGGAGCTTGAACCCTCTGCTGATATGTCTGTGTCGGAATTACCCCTTGCTGATTAAACTGCTCGGGGGCTGCTTCCTGCTGCACAGGCTGGTGGAACATCTCCTCCGGCTGTAAGGGCTGCTCGGGGGTTAGCTCCTGCTGCACGGGCTGACGGTACTGCTCCTCCGGCTGTAAGGGCTGCTCGGGGGCTACTTCCTGCTGCATAGGCTGGCGGTACATCTCCTCCGGCTGTAACGGCTGCTCGGGGGCTGACTCCTGCTGCACGGGCTGACGGAACAGCTCCTCCGGCTGTAACGGCTGCTCGCTAGGTGTTCCCTGAATACTTGTTTGTGCCGCAGGCATTGCTTGCTGCACAAGTCTTGTTGGCGTACCGCATCCGGTACAGAATTTAGCTATATCTTCTAGTTTCTTACCACAATTTGTACAGAACATATTACAGTCACCTTTCTTAAATAATGATACACAGGGAATGGTGATGCTTCATGCTGTATTTCCCTGTGTTAATAGATTATATCAAAATGTTACCATTGATACATAAATATTACAATAGTCGAGTATGTAGTTTTTCAATAATCCTCGGTTATATAATTTATCAGCCTATCCCATAAAGGGCGAAGATGCTATAATATAAGAAAAACTTGCGGTGGTGAGATAGATGAAGGTTGTTATAGCGATTGATTCCTTTAAGGGGAGCTTAACCTCGATGGAGGCAGGAATGGCTGTCAGGGAAGGAATCCTGAAGGCTTGTGAGGCTGAAGTAGTCGTGAGGCCCCTAGCCGACGGAGGGGAAGGTACTGTTGAGGCTCTCCTGTCCGGTATGGGTGGTGAGAAGATACAGATTCCTGTGAAAGGCCCCCTGGGCGACAGGGTGACCTGCTCCTATGGAATTCTTAAGGATGGGCAGACCGCTGTAATGGAGATGGCTGAAGCGGCCGGGCTTAAGCTTGTTCCAAAGGAATTCTTAAATCCCCTGAATACCTCAACCTACGGAGTTGGTGAGATGATTAAGGATGCCATCACCAAAGGCTGCCGTGACTTTATCATCGGAATTGGTGGCAGCTCAACCAATGATGGAGGGATTGGCATGCTTAAGGCTCTAGGCTTTGAGTTCTATGACTCTGAGGGCAAGCCGGTTGGACCGGAAGGAAGGGAGCTTGTAAGAATCACCGGATTAAGTACCGAAGGCGCTCTACCCGAGCTAAAGGAATGCCGTTTTCGAATTGCCTGCGATGTGAATAACCCGCTCTATGGTCCCCTGGGAGCAGCTCATGTTTTCGGTCCCCAGAAGGGTGCCACTCCTGAGATTGTTGCCACTCTGGATGCAGGCTTAAGAAACTACTCGGATACAGTGGCAAGGATCACAGGCAAAGCTACTGCTACCCTTCCCGGAGCCGGTGCGGCCGGTGGTCTGGGTTATGCCTTCGTAACCTTTCTGAATGCGGAGCTGGAATCCGGAATTAGTATTATTCTGAAGGAAATTCATCTGGAGGAAGAGATCAAAGATGCAGATTTTGTTATTACCGGAGAAGGGAAGCTGGATTTCCAGACAGCCATGGGCAAGGCTCCAATCGGAGTAGCCAAATTAGCAAAGAAGCACGGCAAGAAGGTAATCGCCTTCGCAGGTGGCACCACAGAAGATGCAGAGAAATGCAACGAAGAGGGTATAGATGCATATTTTGGAGTCCTAAGACTTCCGATGTCCGTAGACGAAGCCATGGAGTACAGTACTGCGAGGGCAAACATGGTTTCCACCGCTTATCAGGTCTTCCGGCTGATTACTGCGGCAAGAACCTAACCGGACACTCCTTTGGAATGCGTATCATGTAGGTACTTTACTCTTGACCGATAATTCAAAACATGATTGATCCATCCGATCCATCCCTATGTTCTTCATTCCTTACTGCCCTCCAGCCATATGGGATCAATCAGACGCTTGGATAAGGCCAATGCCTCGCTCCGGTTATTGGCCGGGGCAGATATCATGCCGCTGTTGATTAAGGACCAATCACTTTGGTTGGGATTTCTTTCATCCTCCTCAGCAATACTGATTGTAAAGCCCTTTTTGATATCCCTCGTATATAAGAAACCGTACATCCCAAGTGTGTTGTTATAATGATACATAAGGTAGGTATGGTTCTTTTTGGAGATTTGTAGCTGAACATACATCTCCTTCTCCCCGATCGTTAGCTTTCCGTCAAATACATCGTCCTGCCATACCCCTCTTTGCAGATATCCGTCAAAGCGTGCCATAATCTTCTCTGAAACCTCCGGATTCCCCGGGATAAAGTATATCCCTTGAAATTCCTTATGGAACCCCCACGGAACCCGATACCAAAAATAAGTAACTCCCAATAGGATCGGAAGCAGGATCACCGCTCTGATGATATATCTCTTAGGAAAACCCATACAATCCTCCCTTTTGCCAACACCTGCCAAATGAAGCGTCAGCGCAACCGTACAATAGTATCGTGTACTGTTATAATCCCCCTGCTACAAGTGTTCTCATTGATTGCTCCGCTACTCCAATTCCTTGACCAGATCGTTCTTCATCAATTGATTCGCCAGCTCCAGCGCCTCACTTCGATCCCCGGCAGGAGCCGATAGCATAAATCCATCCGCACTGGACCAGCCGTCACTGTCTGTTGCCTCATCATATTGATAGATGTTGATTGTAAAGCTCTTCTTGATATCCTTGGTGTATAGTGTCCCATAGGAAGCATATTCTCCTGTGGCCTCATCCAAATATGTAATCACAATTGGGCCGTCCTTCGGAAGTCTGATATTCACCTTCTGTAGAACCTCTTCTCCGATGGTGATCGTTCCCTGAAAGGAATCCTCCAGCCACAATCCCCTGGTTAGTTGTCCCTCGAAGCTTACCGGACGCTCCTCAGCCAGTTCACGATTCCCCAGTTGAAAATAGATTCCCTGATACTCTACTATGACTAATTTAGGGGTTCTATAATAGATATATACCACTCCCAACAGGAAGGGTATTAATATTGCTGCTCCTACAAAATACTTCTTGATTTCTGCTTTCATGCTATTCCTCCTTCGTTGCTCTATTTCTGTAAACTCATCCTGTATACCGAAAGTCCCCATTATTATCCAGACATAATAACTATAGCATTCGGCCGAAGGGATTTCAAATGAAATCATGCAATTGACAAAAATATATGATAAACTACATGATGTACTATATTTAGCAGCAACCATACAGAATATAAGTAAAGGACGGAAGCTCTATGAAACTACACTATGAGGTCTTCTATGGTACATTTCTAAGAAGGCCGAACCGTTTTATCGCATATATCGACTTATCCGGTACGGAGGTAATCTGCCATGTACCAAATACCGGGCGCTTAAAGGAGCTCCTGGTTCCCGGAGCAGAGGTACTGCTGTCACACCACCCCTCAGGACCTCGTAAAACCCAGTATGAGCTCAGAATGGTGAAGAAGGCGGGCTACTGGGTATCCATCGACTCACAGCTTCCGAATCTGTTAGCCCTGGAGGCCATCAGAAATGAGGTGGTTAAGGAATTGCTGGGTTATGCCGAAATTCGCAGGGAAGTGACCTATCAGAATAGCCGATTTGATCTGCAGCTATTGAGGTCGGAGGTTTACCGGACTTCAGGAGCTGAGACTCCAATCTGTTATGTTGAGGTGAAGGGAGTAACCCTGGAACGGGAGGGCTGGAGCTATTTCCCAGACGCTCCCACAGAACGGGGAAGAAGGCATATCGATGAGCTGATTCATGCGGTTCAGAATGGCTACCGTGCAGCTCTGCTCTTTGTGGTTCAAACCGAAAGGGCGGAGGGCTTCAGCCCACATGCTACTTCCGATCCCGCCTTTGCAGAGAAGGTGAAAGCCGCTTACGAAGCAGGTGTTGAGCTATTGGCCTATCGTTGTATGGTATCACCCAGTGAGGTAAGGCTCATCCATAAGCTTCCTATCATCCTCTAACTCCTATGACTTAAGAAACCCCTTACCTTTATCAGAGGGTAAGGGGTGATTTATGTTCGAGTAACTCCTCAGCATCTATGCTATCATTCCAGGCAACGGGCTAACTCTTCCTTGTCCAATAGCTTAAAGCTGCTACCATAGAAGTCGATCAGTCCTTCCTCCTTCATCCTGGCCAGCTCTCTACACATGGAGGTACGGGATACGTTCAGGTAATCTGCCAGCTCGGTCCGGTTCAGTAAGGTTTGAAAGGTATTGCTTTTCCTCATTCTGGCTTCGTTCATTAAGAAGCTGGCAATTCTCTCCCTCATTCCTTTAAGCGTCAGCAGCTCCAGCTTGCGATTTAGGTTTACATTCTTCTCCCCGAGAACCACCATCATATTCTGAATCAGGGCGATATGGAAGCTGCAGCTATTACCGCAGGAGTGGATGATTCTCTCATAGGGGATCATCAGAACTACGGAGGCTTCATTTGCCTGAACAGTAACCGGTGAAATCCTGCTGGCAGTACATACGATTCCCTCAGCAAATAGATCTGCGGGACCAAGAAAAGCAACGATATGCTTATTCCCAGCCAGACTCTCCTTCAGAATCTCTATTACCCCTGAGACTACGATTCCTACATAATTGATCGCATCCCCTGCAAAGAAGATATATTCCTCCGCCACGAAGCTCTTCACCTTAGCATCCAGGCATTTTAGCAGGGCTTCCACTTCACTTTCTTCCATATTGCGAAACAGCGCACATTTTTTTAGTACCGGTAAATACTTCTCCATAGGCTCTCCTATCTGCTGCCTTTTCCTAATCTCTTGATTTCTCTTATCTCTCTTCGCTTAAACTTCACCTCGTCGGACTCTCAAAGGTAGGAATTAGAAAATTTTTATAAATGTAGCCGCAGCTACACTTTTCTGTCCCTGACCGTATTATACTCTCCTTATTCAGAGGAAGTCAATGAAATTAAACTTCATATAAAAAAGGAGAGTATGAATATGGATATGGAAAAAAGAATGTTCTGTTATCAATGTCAGGAGACCTCAGGCTGCACCGGCTGTACCCGCTTTGGAGTCTGCGGTAAATCACCGGACTTATCCAGAATGCAGGATTTACTGATCTATGTAACGAAGGGACTCAGTGCGGTTACAACAGCCCTGAGAGAGCAGGAAGTAGAAGTCTCTGCCATGGTTGACCACTACATTACCATTAGTTTATTCAACACCATCACCAATGCAAACTTTGATGATGAGATCTTCTATCGAAGGGTTTTTGAGACCTTGAATTTGAAGAATGGTTTATTAAATCAAGTGACGGACTCTAGCTCCCTACCGGAGGCGGCTCTCTGGGATGCGGTAACCAGAACTGAGCTGGATCAGAAGTCCCTGACCGTGGGAATCCTAACTACCCAGGATGAGGATGTCAGAAGCCTTCGGGAGCTGATTACTTACGGTCTGAAGGGCTTAGCAGCATACATGAAGCATGCGAACGAGTTAAGCTATGATAGCGCTACGGTAAGTGCTTTCATGCAGAAGGCACTGGCTGCCACTCTGGATGACAGCTTAAGTGTGAATGACCTGATTGCTCTTACCCTAGAGACCGGCAAATTCGGAGTGGACGGTATGGCCTTGCTGGATGCCGCTAACACCGGAACCTATGGCAATCCCGAGATTACTAAGGTAAACATCGGCGTAGGCACAAGACCCGGCATCCTAATCTCAGGTCATGATTTAAAGGATCTGGAGCAGCTACTGGAGCAAACTGAGGGCAGCGGTGTTGATGTATACACCCACTCTGAGATGCTCCCGGCTCACTACTATCCTGCATTCAAGAAATACAATCATTTCGTAGGTAACTATGGGAATGCCTGGTGGAAGCAAAAGGAGGAATTCGAAAGCTTCAATGGGCCGATTCTGATGACTACCAACTGTGTGGTTCCCCCTGCTGCCTCCTATAAGGACAGATTATTTACGACAGGGGCTACCGGTATCTCCGGCTGCGTGCACATCGAGAAGGAGGAGAACGGTCATAAGGATTTCACCATGCTCATTGAGCTGGCGAAAACCTGCGAAGCTCCGAAGGAGCTGGAGAGGGGAGAGATCCTCGGCGGCTTTGCCCACAACCAAGTCCTGGCTCTGGCAGATCAGGTAGTTGGCGCAATCAAATCCGGTGCGATCCGCAAGTTCTTCGTTATGGCGGGCTGTGACGGGCGTCAGAAATCCAGGAACTATTATACCGAGTTTGCTCAGGCTCTTCCGAAGGATACCGTTATTCTAACTGCAGGCTGCGCAAAATATAAGTACAACAAGCTGAACCTTGGAGACATCAACGGAATTCCCCGTGTTCTTGATGCCGGACAGTGTAATGACTCCTACTCCCTGGCTCTGATTGCCCTAAAGCTAAAGGAAGTATTTGAATTACAGGATATCAATGAGCTACCGATTGCCTTCAACATCGCCTGGTATGAGCAGAAAGCAGTTATCGTTCTTCTAGCACTCCTTTACTTGGGCGTGAAGAACATCCACTTAGGGCCTACTCTGCCTGCATTCCTATCTCCGAATGTTGCAAAGGTATTAGTTGAGAATTTTGGAATTGCCGGAATTGGTACGGTAGAGGATGACATCCAGCTGTTCCTGGAATAAGGAAGCAGACCGTATCCTCCATACGCAGGAGCATTATAAATCTCTGCTAGCAGAGCTGGAACTAAAATATCTGGAGTAGCCTTCGCAGTGACACAGGTCCGTTTGCATTCCCTAAGGATAAGAGAATATAGTATACTCCTCAATAAATTTAAGCTCCGTTTTATGGCACAGCCTTCTGCTGTGGCCAGAAACCCGGAGCTTTTATTTTTACCCAGTTATCCATGATTTGTTAATCTTTATAAATTTATACCATTTTTATTGGATTATTCCCTTTTATATGGTATAATATCCCATATAATAACAGCTGAGTCAGGCCTAAGTCAGTTACCATTGCTACAGAAGCGAGAGGAGTTACCCCTGATGATAGATGTAAATACCTTAGATACCTATCAGCTACTCCATGGAGATTGTATGGAGCGGCTGAAGGAGATTCCTGACAAGAGTATCGACCTGATTCTGACTGACCCTCCCTATAATCTTGCGAAGTATTCTACGGGCAATATGAAATTTGAATGGCGAAGTGAGATTAATAATGATGTTGCCAAATGGGACCTGAAGGAATTGGATCCGGCTGACTTTCTTAAAGAATTCAAGAGAATCCTGTCTCCCACCGGGAATATCTTTATCTTTACCAGCTATCATATGATCGGCAAATGGCATGAGATCTTCGACAGTGAATTCGATACCTTCCAGTTCATGGTCTGGCATAAGACGAACCCGGTCCCAAACATCCGGAAATCCTCCTTCTTAAATAGCTGTGAGCTGATCATCTGCATCTGGAATAAGGGTCATACCTGGAATTTCTCGAAGCAGAATGAAATGCATAACTTTATGGAAAGTCCAATCTGTATGGGTCATGAGAGGCTGAAGTCACCAAAGCATCCGACCCAGAAGCCCCTCGCCGTCTTAAAGCATATCATTAAGCTGGCCAGCCGTGAGAAGGATCTCGTTCTGGATCTGTTCATGGGTGTAGCCTCCACCGGTGTCGCTGCCAGGCAGCTGAATCGCAGGTTTATCGGAATCGAGATTGATGAGGACTACTATAAGGCCAGTGAAAAACGGATGTCAGAAACCGAGATCGTCCGTCCCTCTTAAGCGTATATGCAGCAGGTGATTCCCGGACAGAATTAACCATCTGTCATTCCCATGAAGGTGTCATTCCCAGGCAGGAACATTGACATCGCATTTCCAATGTGATACATTTAATGGCAAATATAGCGACGCAACCTACCGCCGCTTGAATTGCTTCACTTGGAATAACGTAGGTAGTATTGCTAAGTTAAGCTACTCGATAGATTACCATACATATCAGGAGGTTAACGATGATTTCCATATTAGGAGCCATAACCTTTGGCATAGCTGCTTTCCTCTACATTCTCATAGCCCTCGGACTCCCCTTGGGCGAATTTGCCATGGGCGGTAAATATAAAGTCCTGCCGCCGAGGCTTAGAGTCGCAATTGCCGTTTCGGTACTGATACAGCTCTTTGCAATTATGATACTTCTTCAGACCGGAGGAGTAGTTCCTGCCCTATTCTCCATGAGAATAACCCGAATTATTTGTTTCAGCTTTGCCGTTTATTTATCATTGAATTCTATATTAAATGCCTTATCCAGGAGTAAGAAGGAACGATATCTGGCCACTCCACTTTCAACGATAACTGCACTATGCTTTTGGATTACAGCCATCAATGCTTAGCATTGATCTCCGGCATCCTCTTCCCTTGATACTCCTTCGTTTACCAGTACCCACTGATGTGTTTTGATATGATACTTAATCTTTATCATTTGCATGCAGTCATTTCGCATGATATTACAGCAGAAGAGCAGTACCGGGATTCCCGCATACTTCTCTTCCCTGCTGAATAGGATGCTTTCAATTCGATAGGTCTGCAGGGAATGCGCTTCATCCTCAAGCCGGATATAATTCGGCTTGATTTTACCCTGCACGTTAAATGTTGCAACCACATCCACAGGCATATGATTCATTACTTAATCCCTTCTTTATAATTAGGTTTTCGCTTCTCCGGCGAGATTCCACCGGCCATATGATAGACATTGTTATTTAAGAAAATCGCCCGCATAATCGAATCATCCCCGAACCTCTCCCGTACCACATCCACCACGGCATCCAGCTTAGAGAGCTTCTCATAGCGGTTCATATCAAACAGGTTCAGCTGCCTTAGGGAATCCCCGCTGACCACCTTACTCGTATGAACTCCCAGATGCCGGATCGGCGTCCCATCCCATAGCTCATCAAATAATCTGCAGGCAGCCCGATGGACCTCATTTGTTGTATTGGTGGCTGAAAATAAGGTCATCTGGTGGGAGGCATGATGGAACTCAAAATCTACGATGCTGACCGCAATGACTGTGGCCATCACACAATCCGCCCTGAGTCTGCTACAGACCTTCTCGGACAAGGACAACAGTACCATCTTGGCTACCTCCGCCCGGTCCACATCAAAGGCAATCGTCGTCGAGTTACCATAGCCCTTATTGGCCGGTACCTCCTCGGACACCACCGATACGTCCACTCCGTTCGCAAAGGCATAGATCACTTCCCCGAACTTCTTAAAATGCGCTCTCAGAATATTAAGATCTGTCTTCGCCAGCTCTCCGATCGTGTAGATTCCGAGGGCATGAAGCTTCTTCTTCGTCGCATGGCCCACATAGAACAGCTCAGAAACCGGAAGCTTCCAGAGCTTCTTCTCCACCTCCTCCGGAAACAGAGTATGAACCAGATTCGGCTTCTTGAAGTCGGATGCCATCTTCGCCAGCAGCTTATTCGAGGAGATACCGATATTCACGGTAAATCCCAGTTCACTGTAAATCCTATCCTTCATCAGATTCGCCGCAACGACTGCGGAACCGTAGAGCCCCACGGTTCCGGTCATGTCACAGTAGGCCTCATCCACAGAATACTGCTCCACGACGGGAGAGAACTCCTTCAAAATCTCCATGAAGGCCATCGAGCTGGTCTCATAGAGATCATAATGGGGAGGAACCGTCACCAGCTGGGGACAGAGCTTCAGCGCATCCGCAATCGTATCCCCGGTTCTCACACCGTACTTCTTCGCCGGCATGGACCGTGCCAGGATGATGCCGTGGCGCTTCTTCACATCCCCTCCTACAGCAGAAGGTATCTCCCGCAGATCCAGCTTCTCTCCAAGGATATGCAGTCGATAAACGGCTTCCCAGCTAAGGAAAGCCGAATTAACATCAATATGAAAAATAATTTTATCCATACATATGTTCACCTCTGATTACATTATAACAGAACTTATGTTCGATGTAAAGGAGGTATTTATAGTAAATATTTGTTATCCGCTGATGTTAGGAGTTAAAGTTTGCAAAAATGAAGTTATAGTTTGCAATTGCGTTATTACAGCTCCACTTACTAGTTGCATACAACAAAACATGATTGATCTTTATACCAACAATCGACTATGTTAAAAGATGCATCTTTAAGAATAGATAAAATTATTTCTTTATTCAATAATCCATAGTATTTTGAGTTATCTGCATCAATTGTGAGAACTCCTTCCATATATTCTATTGTATTTTCTCTAGTCTTAAGATTATTATAAAATGAATTTCTATATTGATTAATGATAATTAATTTCCCATTCGATGATAGACTTTTTTTTAAGTTATGTAATATATGTTTCCTAACTTTTTTTGAGGGTATCGCTGATAAAACATTACTACAAAATATGATATCAAACTTATCATCGCATTGTTCATATTCCTCAATCGATAATAAAACTGCATCCTTCATATGACTCTTAACATAATCCTTTACTGTGGTTTTTTCATCGTATATTGTTTGTAATCTATTAATTTGATCTATCGAATCAACTAATGTTATCTTATTACATCTATTTGATAACAACTTTGAATATCTTAGTCTTCCACAGCCGTAATCAAGAATTGCTTCTACATAGTCTAAAGATTTTATGTAATTAATAACGTGTTGTGAAGATTGCTTATAAGATTTTGCTGCATCTTCAGACTTTATAATTATGTTATTATCAAGATAATATTTCATTTATTTTCTCCATGATCTCTCTTTTCCAAGTCGTATTTTCTAAAATTTCCATGATTTGGTCTTCTGCATATCTAGTACACATTTTGTAAAAACTTCGCATCAATATAACGCCAATACATACCATTAAAGTTAACAATAAAACAATAAACCATTCTCCATTAAACATTAAAATTATAATAGTGATTACTGTAAAAAAAATTGCCTCTTCAACTATCCAAAAAGAAGTCCATTGATTCATCGCTAATTCTATACTATGCCTTGAAATAGTTTCATCTTCTTCGCGACTTGAAGTATACTTATAAAAAACTTGACGCATTAATTTCTTTCTATTATTTTTTAGTTTATTAATATCATAGGTTATGTTCAGTTTTTCACAAATTACCACTAATATGTATTTACTATCAAAATTATATCTGATTTTGAATAAAGTCGATATTTTATCATGTAATTTTAAACTATTACTCAAGAAAGCAAGAATAAAAGGTATAATAAGGGTCATTACACTTTGTTCAACATCAAATAACTTAACTTTAAAATCGGGTTCAAGTTTTATCAAAAAATCATTTATTCCTTCATGGTTTGTTCTAATTATAATAACTAGGAACAAGGTTACAAAAAAAGTGTATGCGGCAATTTTAACTAACATTTCTGAATAATTCTTAATTGCTTTAAACGGGTTCATATATTCCTCCTTTACTAAAATTGAAAGATCTTTATAACTTCAGCTTCATAACATTCATCTCGTGCTAAATTTATTATTTCAGGAAAACTTTTATCTTTTACATATTTTACAAATTCATTAAAACGGTAACTTGAAGAAATCACACAAAATTCCTCCTTATATTTTATTCTCTTCTTACATTATAATACAAAATAAATTACCAAAAGAAATCTTAACTGATAACGGATCCGAGTTCACCAGTAATGCTATGAATGCATGGACTTATGATAAAAGGGTGGATCATGTATTCACAGATCCGGGCTATCCTACGCAGAACGGATACATAGAAAGTTTTAATGGCAGACTCAGAGATGAATGCCTTAATCAACATATATTCAAGAACATAGCCGAAGTCAGAGATATAATAACACCTTGGAAAGATGAGTATAATCATCTCAGACCGCACAGCTCTCTGGGCAATATGACTCCGCTGGAATATGCGGAAACATTAAGAAAAATATTATAAGGACTAGCGCTCCCAGTGGTTCTAAGACTGGGGGCAGGTCAGGGCTGCACCTTCCAGATCTGAAAGCCCAGCTCCTATAGTACCATATTCATTTATCAAGTTCACTTGTATATGTAATTAAGGAGAAGTATTGCCAGGGGATTGTAGTGGAGTTGTATATATTTCAGTTTCTCATTCTCATGGTTGGGTGGAACAACTGGCAAGAAAAATCCATTCAATTGATAGTCGTTGACATATAAGACAGTTTATATTACCTTAAATCGTACATCATCTCAATTTAATAAACTTAATTTCCGCCTTTTTCTGTAAAATGAATTATATACTTTGTTTTAATTTCTTCTATTTTAATAAACCTGAATTCATCATTTTCTTCATATTTATCTTTCTTACCGCAGATAACATACTCATTATCTGAAGCATAAAAAATATAGTATTTTTCTGATTTTATCTTATCTAAATCAATAAAATCAACCCAACATATCTGTCGTACAATTTTTCTATATTCAGATTTATATGATTGAAAAACAAATGCAGATATAAAAGCCCATATAATTGATATTAAAAATATATCATTACTATTGATGTAATAGTTATTTTCAAACTGTGCTATTTTTAATATATTTACCGATCCACTTAATAGCAGCACTAAAGTAATTACTACTCCACAAATTTTATTACTATAAAAGATTCGCAAAAGCTTATTTGCCCGGAAAAATTTAATTTGAATTAATAGATATATTACTATTACAGCTGTAAAAAGAATAAATAAGACAATAACTGAAATGTTTAAAAAATTATCATTAATATTAATTTTTGCAAATTGCATAGGAAAAACATATATTGATATACTCATAAATATAAATATAACTATCATATTAACAATATCAACCAATAACCTTTTACCTTCAGTAAAGAAAATTACATCTGTTTTTTTTGCTAAAAACAAATTAATAAAGCTAAATAATAATCCCCCAAATGTAGCAATAGAAACACCACCTAGTAAGTAATTCATATATTTTCCTCCTTAACCAATTACTTGTAATTTTACTCACCAAAAATCAATTTATTTATGGTATAACAATATGGTTCGTGTCCAATTTCACTTACTAACTTATGAAAAATCTCATTAGATACTAAGAGTTGACTTCCTCTTAATACAGGTGTTCTTTCCTGTTCACCAGTCATATTTTTATATGTGCACCAATTTTGATACTTAAGAACACATTTCCCCTCTGAATCCTTTCCAATCAGCCCTTTATCAGTACTTGTCATTGTAATTTCCAATAAACTAAGAACATCAAAAGTAAGTGCTAAATAATCATATCGATAATATGTCAAAAATGGGTTGTATCTCATACTCGCATCCGTGAAAACAACAACCTCTTTACCCTTAAGACCACTTGGACTATACATATATTTAGGATATATATGGTCGAGAACAGAACCTCTATAGGAATCATGATATAAAGGCAGCCTTTTACGTTCACTGAAACCTATAGCAGAACATGTCTGGTATATCTTACAGTTATCACCAATATATTTAGATCTCCATAAATCTTCCTCATACACATATTCTCGTTCAATATATGCTAACCTAATCCAGTCATCTTCATCTACACCAGATATGGAATCCTCTACATCCGTCGGGTGTGGGATTCCGTTAGGCCTTGTAATTGCTGAATTACTAATTGCATTTAGAAGTAATACATCTTCTCTAATACTGTTATAAAAATATTCTTTTTCTTCAAGACTTTTCATTCTTTCAAAAACATTCCCAACCTCTTTTCTGCAACACAAATTATTTATAACTGCATTCCCAATGGCCTTTAGGTAATCACTATGTACCTGTATATTATCAATCAACAAACTAGACACATTGTCCATATATGTGTCAGATAAAATTCTCATATTATGTTCATTATAAATTTCGTTGAAGAATCCCAGAATATAATCATCAGCCGATACACCCCCACCTTCAAGCAACTTATATCTTTGATCTATATTTTTAAACTCTTGCAGAATAAAATCATTAAATCCTTGATCAGTAGTCTGAAACTTTGGTTTATCTATTTCCTTCATATCGTCATTTATCAAGAATTTTAATAAAAATCCATCATCATATACATTGATACAAATTAGATCATTAAGATCCGTTAATTGATACTTCACCCTTTCTTTATATGAGTACATAGCTTCGACTAATTGAATCAACATAGCAATGCTCAAATTAATGTAATTAGAATGATTTGCCAAAACGCGCTTAAATGGCTTTATAAACATAGCCCGCTCTACATCATGAGTAAGCAGTGTTTCGAGAGAAGCAAAAACTGCCTTATGTATATCTGCTGTCCCATAACGTAATCTTGCTAATAGCACATGATACAACAACTCTTCAATGCTGTATCCTTCAAATTCACTTTCAATCTTCTCCCATTCAATCTCCACTCTGCAACTCAATCGTATATCTATTACTCCATAAATTAAGTCCCACAACGTTAAAATTTCATCTCGAAAACCATTAATATTTGATAGAATTTTTATTATGTTATCCGATAATTCATTAACGCATTCAAAAGGTTTATACATACTTCCAAAATACTCAAAGTATGAATCAACAGTCAATCTTTCATCTAGATCATAAGCCTTCGTGAAAAACTCATAACTACAATATTTATGGTACCAACCGTCCTTTTGAGTAAGATAGATTCGCATATTGAGATATGCCTTAATACCATCTAAAATTTCATCCATTTCCCCTAAGCATATTACTCTCTCTTGATTATTCGTATACTTTCTAGATACAGGGCTTTCAAAAGCAAAATCAACAAGTTGATTAATTGCAAACATAACCTCTTGTGACAATTCTTCCTTATTTACCAGATATGTCTTAACAGCACTGTTTACCTCCTCAGAATATCCGTATGATTTCATAAAACCTAAAATTTCATATATATTATTCTCATCTATACCTTTATCACTAAACGTTTCTGTGATTTGGGCTTGATTATCTTCATCAATAGAAGATGTCACTGAATACCCTTCCGATTCAACCAAATTACAATCAACATCATATTTTTCACATAAACATGTTGTAGTTTCTATAAACTGTTCTTCGACCTCATATGCATCAGCGTTAGACTTAAATTTGCTTATCAAATCTATAACGGAAGTTCTTGCCAAAAGAACCTCTTCTTCCTTGTCTAGCAAAGCTATATTATTGAGGTAAGCCTGTATAAAATTACTGCTACCTTCATTGGGCATAGACTTAAACAGTGCGTTCCCGATTCTTGAATATTTTGGTGATAACCAATCAGTAAGTATCGTCTCAAGTGTATTCTCACATATCCAAGAGTGTTTATAAATTTCCGAATCTACAATGAATTTCTTCAAAGCCAGTTCTGGCTCATATTTACACAACAATTGTGACCACTCATTCTGATAATCACTTGTTTCTTTTCCATCAGTTTGTCTTACTACCGCAGCGGACATTGCGCCTAGCTGCTTTATACACTTTCTGCCTTTTTCTGAATTTATGCCATATATATCTTCAACTGTATCCATTAACCTACTAAGTGTTCTATCTCTACGTTGCCCATATGACATTATCATTCTTATAGCATTACGAAATTCATGAATTCCCTGTTGTTCGTTTTTATTCTTATACAAGAAAATGGATTTCTGCATATAATAATCGGCTAAATCCATATGTATTCTTCTTGTCTTCTGCTCCTCAGTCACCTCACCAAAATGCTTTAGTACAAAGTTATAGTTCTCATTATTTGATATTTCTGTAACCAGTTCAAATAACTTATCAGTTGTTAATGGACCCATCATTGCATTTTGAAAAGTTACCATTGTATCATTTGAAGACTCAACAATTATACTAAGGATTTTCTCCCATTCAGATTTGCATAAATTGACACTTCTTAGTGGTTTCTGGATAGTATCATATATTTCTTGTCTTAGTCCATATAAATCCATGGTATGAATTCCATGATTTGCTACTGCTGTTACCCGATTTAAATTCGAATAAAGTTCTACTAGTTTATCTCCCTTGATTACGCTTTCTTTCTCAAGTACACTGGCTTGGAAAACAAAGATAATCCAATTGTGAAACCAACTTAAATCAGTGATTTCTTCAATCAGGGAATCTACATCACAAGAATATGCCTCGTAAATCTTTGTTGCATTTGCAACCAAGTATTTAACTTTACTTTCTGTATCACCATAAATACTATCAGCGGTTTTTACTGTATTAAGAATATCTTTTACATATTCTTCATTTAAGCTCCCTTGGTCAGTCCCCTCAATCAACCCATGCCATTGTTTCATTAATTTCATGTCTGTAAGAAGTAAGATAAGTTCATATAACCTGTCGCGATGGACATACTCATCCAGTACAATTTTCATATATTCAATATATTCACTATCTGTTGCATAACGAATAACACTATCCTGGTTCTTATCCATATCAATAGCTGCAGCGGTCAAATACTTCAGTTGTTTTTTTCGTTCATCCTCATTAAGGTTTTTGTGGGATTTATTCTGTTCTAACATTCCATTTATATACCTTTTCCACGGTGGAGTAACAAAGTTACGTGAGCAGGAATAGCAAACTCTCAATCCTTCATTCAAAGGCATATTCGCTTTTCCTTCGTAGATAAGCATTTCACTTAGCCATTGAAATCCATGTATTTGTCCAATGCACGTTGAATACTTTTCCTCATATATCTCATAGTCGAATTCTGCATTCATTACTATATTGGATAGCTCTGAAAGCACTACCAATTTAGAAAATGACTTTTTCTTAGTCGCCGCTTTCACAATATAATCCGAATTTTTCTTTATTACATCAAATCCATATCCTCTATAGAAACTTTCGCTAATAAACTCCACATTAGCATATTCCAATAGGCTATCATACTGGCCTGCTTCGTATAACAGCCGAAATAAATTGTTGAACGCCTTAATATTGCTATATACACCTATACTCTCAAGCCACACGATAAGGTCTTTATATATATTGTCATAAATTGAAAGCCCATTCCCGTCAAGCAATTCTAGTATATATCGCCGAAAACTTTCATGGTAAATTATGAATCCACCGTTTACAACACTTTCCTTAAGTATGCTGCGTAGTATCTTTATCCTCTTTTCTACATAATTACCCAAACCAGTTATAGTCTTAAGTTCTCCAGTACTCAAATAGAAAGATGCTCCAGATAATACATAAACTACTTTATGATCTTCATCAATCTGTTTTAACAAATAGTTGTAATAATCCTTTAAATCATCATTATAGTCCGGAATTGAAGCAAGAGTATCCTCCCATGAATCTTGAACACTGGACTTTGAAAGTTCATTTACTAAATAAGTAACGTACAGAGGATTACCATTGCTCTTAGTAAACAAATAACTACTTAATGACACTTCACCTACATTTTCATACATGCCAATACCTCTAATTTCAAGGTATCTACCAATTGTATTTGTATTCCAGTTTTCAATTTCAGTGAGCGTATAGTTTTGCTCACATAATTCTAAGACTTCTGAAACTGGTTGTGATACAACGACAATTTTCACGTTTGTCGGTGAATTTATTCTCCTAATTATCTCAATAATATCAGTCTTATTTGCCCCGACGGTAGGTTCATGTGATGACTTGATCCTCTCGATGTGATCAAGTCCGTCTATTATCAAGATAATCTCTTTATCAATACGATCAATTAGTGATTGAAGTTCGTTTTCGTCAACACCAAACCTCGATGTCTTTATATCCTTTAACTCTGGACAGACGAACATAATATCGTTAATCAGATTTGCCATTAATATATTGGAAGTGATTCTACCTGTGTAAAATATATCATCTAAACTTGTATAGCAATAATGCCTAGCAAATAGAATATTTCGTGATTTAAGGTATTCGATAAAATTTGTTATAAACCATGATTTTCCGGATCCCGGTTCACCAATTAATATAGTCTTGTTGTTCTTACATATGTTTGAGTAGAACCCACCAAGTGCACTTTCATCATAAATATTACAATTTAAATCAACAGGAAATAGTTGCTCAATATTTCCATAACCAACAACTAAACCCAAAGCATTAACTACCTGATCCGTTTTTAATGTTCTCTGGTTAGCCCTTGCATTCTTAACTATATTCATCAATTTTAAAAGAACGCCCTCTGGAGATATTTCATGGTTTGGATAAGTTCCTACGCCTAAATTCTTCAAACTTTCTATAGAAATTCTTTCCAATTTACCTTTATTTACTATATCTAAACTTGCTTTTGGTAGGCATAGCTCTACCTTTAATTCCTGAAGAAATTCTTTAAACTTTCCCCTGGTTATATTTGCTATATTACTTCTTAACCGTCTCCATGAACTTATGGGTTTCTCTTCGCCCACATACCAAATTTTATCTATATTAATCTTATATTGTTTTACGTTAGGTGATGTAAAATCATTGCTCGTTCCTACCTCATCCAAAAAATCAATATCATCATTATAATCCCATGCCAGGAGTATTTTTATTGATATATTACTCTCGTATTTCATTTTCTCCCATGAATTATATAGTACATCAAGTGCAAGGTCATAATCTATAGATGAAAAATCTCCTTTTGCGACTGTCTTATCATCACTATACTTTATCTGCCGTTTGACTACTTCATTTTTATTAATTACTGTAAGATCATCGAATTTATCATCATCAAATTCCTTGATGTCAATCTTAAATTCTGAAGAATTACCCTTGAGAAGGTCATTAATAATAAAATACGATGTTAGTAAGTCTTGGTATTCATACCCCTTATGTGCATCTGATAATCCCATATTGATCTCCTCTTTCTATATTTGTACAAAGCATCTTCTAGACTTATTTAAACCGTATTATTATTCATTTATCTTAAAAATCCAGATAATCTTAAACAAAAATGACATTAAGATCATCGTATCAATTCCGACTTACAATGCTTTAATTAGTATTCCTGTTCCATTATGTTTCCTTATTTTACATTATAATACAAGTCGATTAATATTTCCAGTTTATACATGCATTTTTATAATTGATAGTACTTATAAAAAACATAGCTAGTGGTCGATATATACCAATTACTAGCTATGTTTTTTCAATCATTAACTACCGTAATCTCAGCATTTTTTGCTAACTCAATATAATTTTGCAAACTTTAACATCCTTTTTACATATTCTGTCCAGCTCAGAATATCCAAAATCCGTTATCTAATTTGCAATCTTTAACTGATCTAATCATCCGCTGTATAAATTCATTAAAGTTTTGAGTTTCAACATTAAAGAAAACATTCTTGATAACCAACGATACAAGATTTCACTTAGATAAGGTCCAAGTACATCTAAATTATTGATAATTTCTCTAATCTTAAGCATTAATGACATTGAGCATGCAACCTTGATATGCGCTTTTAAATATATCAATTACATTGACAACTATCGATATGATCGATATAATTTCCAGTATATTGAGAATGTTCGATAACATTGATACATATAAATATATCGGGAGGTATTTTTATGAAGCATTCCTATGCAGAATATGTTCTTGCAATTAAGGCTATGTCTGATGAAACACGGTTAAAAATTATTGATATGCTATCTTGTGGAGAAATGTGTGCGTGCGATATCTTAGAAAAATTCAGCATTTCTCAACCCACTCTCAGTTATCATATGAAAATTCTAACTGAAAGCGGACTTGTAAATGGGGTGCGTGATGGTGCATGGATGCGGTATACGCTTAATACAGAAAAAACAAATGAATTAATTGGTTTTCTTAAAGAAATAACTTGTGAAAAAGATGATTGTATATGCAAAAAAGGCAAAAACATTGATAATCATTGTTGTAAAGGATGTGATGAGAATGAGTAATGAGAAGTCCTGTTGCTGCTCAGGCGATCGTTGTTGCAACACAGAAACCATCACACAATATGATAGAAATGATAAATGGGTAACCGGTGAAATACATACTCCTAAAGGCAGTGTGCCTGTGGTTTCAACTAATCTTTGCTTTAAAGATATACTCGGAGCGTGGAAGGTGCGTTGGGGCATCGGTAGAATGAATTACAAGATCAATCCGGGACTCTACGCTGTAGGTAAGCCTGATCATACATCTCCTGTGCTGGTAAGTGCGAACTACAAGCTCACATTTGATTCCTTAAGGAAAGAGTTATCAGGTCTGAATTGTTGGATTTTGATACTTGACACAAAGGGTATCAATGTTTGGTGCGCTGCTGGTAAAGGTACATTTGGAACAGATGAGATAGTAAACCGTATATCGATAACAGGGCTGTCGGAGATAGTATCCCACAGGAAATTGATTTTGCCACAGTTAGGTGCCCCTGGTGTGAGTGCTCACGAAGTGACAAAGCAAACTGGATTTTCTGTGGTTTACGGACCTGTGAGAGCGAAGGATATAAAGACATTTAACGATTCAGGCTTTAAAGCTACTGAAGAAATGCGTACTGTGAAATTTACCTTTTGGGACAGATTGGTTCTCACTCCAGTGGAGCTGGTATCTGCCGCAAAGTCTTCACTGGTGGTTTTTGGTATATTATTTCTCCTAAACCTGTTCGTTGCAAGACCCTTTGGGTTTGCGGATTTCATTGCCTATACGGGAGCAGTGGTAACGGGAACTGTCATAACACCTTTGCTACTTCCGGTGATTCCCGGTAGAGCCTTCGCATGGAAGGGCTGGCTACTGGGGCTGTTATGGGTGTTAGGATTTATCTGGTATAGTGGCTGCTTTATTCCCGGATCCCTGCTACTTGCTATAGGCTATTTGCTTGTATTGCCATCATTGTCAGCTTATTTGTCGATGAACTTCACTGGCTCGTCAACCTATACATCCTTTTCCGGTGTTATCAAAGAAATGAAAATTGCTGTGCCACTTATGGCTATTTCATCCGTAGTAGGGCTTGTATTGTTGTTGGTAAATAGCGTCTTGGCATAAAGGAGGATACTATGAAACATAGATATTTGAGAAATGTAGCAACGCTTGCTCTGTCTGATGAAAGATGTATCGGTTGCGGAAGATGTGCGGAGGTTTGTCCTCATGGGGTTTTCAGTGTGAACGAAAAGAAAGCGCGGATTGAAGATAAAGACAGCTGTATGGAGTGCGGGGCTTGTGCTAAGAATTGTCCTGTAAATGCCATTAATGTTGATTCTGGAGTGGGCTGTGCGGCAGCCGTGATTATGGGTTGGCTTACAGGAAGCGAGCCAAGTTGTGATTGTTCAAGCGGCGATGGATGCTGTTGAAATGGAGTGTGAATGATTATGAATAAAAAGAAAAATGTTGGTATTGGTTTTTTTGAAAAGTACCTGACTATTTGGGTAATCTTATGTATGGTTGTTGGTGTACTTATTGGGAAATTCCTTCCATCAATTCCTAATTTCTTGGGGCAATTTGAATATGCAAATGTATCGATACCGATGGCTATTTTAATCTGGCTTATGATATACCCAATGATGTTAAAAGTAGACTTTCAAAGTATTAAAAATGTAGGGAAAAATCCTAAGGGACTTTTTGTCACTTGGATAACCAATTGGTTAATAAAGCCTTTTACTATGTTCGGTATTGCATGGCTGTTTTTCTTTGTGATTTTTAAATCACTTATCCCGGCTGAATTAGCTGGGGACTACCTTGCGGGAGCAATACTTCTAGGAGCGGCGCCATGTACAGCGATGGTATTTGTATGGAGCTATTTAACCAAAGGAAACGCGGCTTATACAGTCGTGCAAGTAGCAACAAATGATCTAATAATTCTCATAGCTTTCACGCCTATCGTAGCGTTCCTTTTAGGTGTGGGCGGTGTGACCATACCCTGGAACACACTTATTTTATCTGTCGTATTGTTTGTTGTTATCCCACTAGCTGGTGGTATTATTACTCGTAATTATATAACGAAAAAGCGAGGACTCGATTATTTTGAAAATAGTTTTATACCAAAGTTTGGGAATGTAACTACCATAGGTCTATTACTAACATTAATCATAATCTTTTCATTCCAGGGCGATGTAATTCTAAATAATCCATTGCATATTATTCTAATTGCTGTACCACTGATTATACAGACTTTCCTAATCTTTTTCATTGCATATCTAACAAGCAAGGTTATAAAACTTCCTCATGAGATTGCAGCCCCTGCCGGCATGATTGGTGCCTCTAATTTTTTTGAACTGGCAGTTGCAGTCGCGATTGCCTTGTTTGGAACGCAAAGTCCAGCTGCCCTTACTACCATAGTAGGAGTTCTAACAGAAGTGCCTGTTATGTTGATATTAGTAAAGATAGCGAATCATACCAGTCACTGGTTTCCAGAAAATGCAGGAAAGTAGGTATGGCTAATGAGTAATAAACCAAAGGTTGCATTTATTTGTGTTCATAATTCATGCCGAAGTCAAATAGCTGAAGCACTTGGTAAGTACTTTGCAGGTGATATATTTGAAAGTTATTCTGCTGGCACAGAAACGAAACCACAAATTAATCAAGATGCAGTACGCTTATTGAAAGAACTTTATGATATAGATATGGAGGAAACTCAATATTCGAAGCTGATTGATGAAATACCACCAGTAGATATCGTAATAACAATGGGGTGCAATGTGGAATGTCCTTATCTTCCATGTAAGCACAGGGAAGATTGGGGATTGAAGGATCCTACCGGTAAGAGTGATGAAGAGTTTAAAAAAGTAATCTCAACAATAGAAACTAAAATGAAAGATCTTAAAGATAGACTAAAAGAGACTGTAATTTAATTTGCTGATTTTAAAACCAGGAATTATATAAAAACCCAGAGATGCCGTCAAGGCTAGAACCCTTGCCTAGACAGCATCTCTGGGTTTTCATGTTAAGCAATTAAGCCAAAAATTATGGTCTATGTAAACGAAGTAGAAAAATAAGGATATTGTATGCACAACATCCTTATTATGACCAATTATATTCCATACTCTCAATAGAGATATGACTATGCTTATAACATACGATAACACAGATTAAAAATCTACTAACTCATAACCTTTCATCTCCGCTGCTTCTCCGTCTATCCATAAAGTCGCTTCTTCGGTTGTAAAAACATAAATACAAAATCTTTCGCCCGTTGGGCCATCGGGAAAATGTTCTAAACACCAATCTTCCCACAATTCCTCTCGCAATTTGTTGTCTTGTGAGACCTCAACAGTCCCGGTAAGCGTAATATTATCAAGTCCATTGTGGAAACACAGGCTTACCTTTGGGTTAGCTTGTATGCGTTGCGTTTTTAACCCATCTATTGCGGTAGACGTAAAAATTGTTTTAATCCCGTTTGCTTTCATCATCGAAATTGTGCTGACACGGGGATAACCATCCTCGCGTATATATGCTATGTACATTGCACCGCTCTCTGCGATAATTTTTTTTGCTTTTTCTACAATTTTCATATGATCATTCATAATAATGCCGCCTTTCATTTATTTTTCTTTTATTATAACAATATTAAAAAGAATCTGTATTGTAAAAAACGGACCTGTTATTAATATACTCGCTCGGCGTTAGATTAAAAACATCTCTAAAATCATGAATAAAATGTGCTTGGTCGAAAAACCCCGCTCTTTCGATTACATCGGCAAAGCATAGCGGATTTTTTTGCAATAACCATGACGCGTAATTAACCCGTACAATTCGTGAGAACTTTTTTGGTGAAGTGCCGATATGCTGCAAAAACAACCGCCTTATATGCTTTTCGCTGTAAAGCATTTCCTCGCAGAGTTTCTTGGCTGTTATATTTCCGTTATTTTCTGTTATTATTTTTATTGCGCCACTTATAGAGTCATTGCTGTCATTTTTCAAATGGCTTAAAAATATATAATCTAGCATTGTAATTAGCTCATTAATTTGATCTGATTTCACTATTGCGTTTTCGATTTTATGTGAAATAGTTTTATCAATACAGCTAAAATCCAATGACGAGTTAATAAACTCATTTTGATTAAATCCGTAAAAAGGAAAAAACCCTCCTGCACGGAATTTGATTAATAGAAGCATATCGTTTTTATTAGCGTATTCGCCGACAACTACGGCTTTTGTATTAGTGCCGTTATAATAGGTATTGATTTTTCCCTTATTCACAACTACGCATAAAACCGAGTTCGCAGATGGTAAAACGGTATACCTGTCCGGCATGGTTTCCTGATTCGGAAATGAAATACAATAATGCGATATATAAGAACGTAGAGAAACATTCGGCGGGATATACAAATAACTGTCCCCACCGTTTATCATCGCACTTTTATACTCTTTTATATTTTTTTTAGTAATCACCTTAACCACCCCTCATATTTACAAAAAACCCCTACAACCCAATATTATTGTTTTGAACTTTCCATTTCGCAGATCCACTTTATACCTTTAGCTACACGATCTGGAATGTTTGCGAAATGATTGCCTTCTGCTGCAGGCCATGGCGTTAAGTCACAATCCCAGTCTACACCATCTATAGCAACAAGTATAGTGTTAGTATCAACAAGTAGCTCAGCAATGGCTTCTGCTACATCAGAAGAAAGATGAGTAGAATCCAATCAAACTTGTTTCGTTTATAATATCCATTATACATCATAATGCATTTCGTGCATATGCTGCTCGTTTACTTTGTAGAGAAGTTACATTTATCATAAACGATGTGATGATGGATATGGATAGCCTTATCTAAACTTTCTAACTATAACAGCAATAAGAAACCTATGTAAGAATCATCCGGCTATCATTGAAAAATTTAGTACATTCTTTCTAAAAAGTGAAAAAACTCTAGTAAACAAAGGAATATTGTTATATGATATAAGAGCAGGAATAATATGGCACGCTGAAGACTTGAATTATGTATTCTACTGATTACTCTACAAGAAAAGGAGAATAAATTATGAGCTTCGATGTACATAAGTGGCTGGAATTACTTACAAATAAGATGAAAGCTGAATTTGCCGGAAGATTACTGTTTATCGGCCTGCAGGGCAGCTATTTCCGGGGAGAGGCAACGGACGAGAGTGATGTGGATGTGATTGTAATTCTGGATTCCCTCTCTGCCTGTGATCTGAAGAGCTATCGCGATCTCATCAATTCCATGGTGAGCAGCGAGAAAGCCTGTGGCTTCCTCTGTGGCAAGGCTGAGTTGGAGGCATGGCCCAAACAGGATCTCTTCCACCTGTTCTACGACAGCAAGGCCATCTATGGAGACTTAAGCAGTATCGTCAGTAAACCGGCTGATGAGGATATCAGAAACACCATCCGTTTTGAAGCCGCCAGCATCTATCATGCCGTGTGCCACAGATATCTTTATAGTGAAGATCTGAAGACCGGAGTTGAGAAGCTGCGAGAGGCTTATAAGAAAGCATTTTTTATCATGCAGCAAATGGTATTTTTGAATACCCATAGATACATTAAGACAAAGCAGGAGATGTTAACCTATTTTGATAAAGAGACCCGGGATATCTTATATAATTCCATGATGTGGGATTACCTGAAGGAGGACCGGGCAAACAGGCCGGAATGCTATTTTATCTGGCTGGTGGAATGGAGCAGTAAGGTTTTGAAGCACTACAGCACTTACTACCGCTGGAGCCTTGCAAAGAACTGATTTATAACAATCACAAGATACCAAGACCCTTTCATATATACGAAACCCATAAATGCAAAACGGTCCCCCTAGCATACACCGGGGGACCGTTCTTTCATATGAAGCTTTCTTTCATGACTCCTGTTACTGTCATTGTAACACGTCTTATTACCTACTTCATGTCTTTCACCAGGATATAGCTTCCTTCCCTGAAGTCCATCGGCTTCTCAATGCGTACCACATGAAAGCCGCATTTATTCACATAGAAGTGATGGTTTCTTCTTGAGAAGGCAGCCGTCTCGGTGCACCATTTCACAGTGTCCGGATATTCCTGCTCGATGAAGTCCCATACGAGCTTACCTGTCCCGCTATTCTGCCGATTGACATCCAGAAAGATATTTCCCAGGGAATTCACATTTGTTGTTCTGTCAATCCATAGGATGACTCCACCGATCGGCTTACCGCCTTCACTTATCTTATAAGCCTCTGTCCCCGGATAAAAACCCCATTTTCTAAGGAACTCTCCGTTGTCATAGCCCTCCGGGCCACCCTTCGGCTCATTCAGATGGATTCTGGCATCTTCATCAAAGGCCCGTTCCATAATCTTCGTTAATTCCTCAATATCCTCTTCCTTTAGCTTATCAAATTCCAAACCCTGATATTGTTTCATGCTTATCTCCTTATATGCTGTATTCGAACAGCATCTCATTGTTATCTAGAACGTTTAACAGGCTGGCTTTCGATTACTCCGATTGAAATTCTTAGGAGCTTCTCTTCCTCCCTACAGCTTCACCAGGATCTCCTTGCACAGCTCGCAGGCCTTCGCTTCATACTCCTGCGCCTTGTAGATCAAAGGTACGATCTGCTTCCTGACCTCGGGCTCGGCGAATTTTCGGGTCGTGGCCTCATCATGCATGAAGCCCCCCATCGGCTCATTCATCTGAAAGATGCATTCTGCTGCCAGACGAAAATACCTGGCGGCCTCCTTACAGCCTTCCGCCACAATAGCATTCCTCTTCCCGACTGCCTCCAGGAAGCAGGCTGCATAGGAACGGCCCTCCCCCACCATGGCCTGGGCATCTCCCTGACACATGATTCGTTCGTACAGGATCGGAAGGATCGCTCCCTGTGGAAATTCCTTATCATCTCCCACTGCCTTCGCCCATGCCTCATATGCCCTCTGTCCTCCGGCAAATTCCCTGGTCCTTCCGTTCTCCTTATAAATCACCTTCTCCTTCTGAAGAACGTCGATGCCGTTTCTTAGTACCTCCTTCGGATTCAGTGGTTTCTCCTGGTATTCTCCGACCGACATAAGCGCCATGGTCATGTCATTTTCCCACCAGCCATCCGTTATAAAATACCCTGTTTCGTGGAGGGTTACATTCTTCGCAAATTCCTGGTTCTCCTGGAAGCAATTCCAGCCGAGTAGCTTCCTTCCATTCTCCTGATACCCTGTAATCAAGCAGGCTTCCGGTGGTCCGATGATTCCCAGTGCAATGACCGGTCTTCCTTCATCGATTTCTTCCTTAATAAACTGTATGAAGTCTTCCTTGCACGCCCCGTTCCTGGTTAAGATCCGATAAGAGCGCCCTGCCGCATCAAGGCCTCTCCGGAATGCCTCCCATCTGTCTTCATAAATGTTTAAGATATCTACATTGCCGCCATCCCACTCACTGTTATTCCAGCGCAGACGGAAGGCTGCCCCCGTAGCTGCCATGATATAAGCGTAATCAATCTGCTGCCCCATATAATTCAAGCATGCCTTTAGCGCCACACAGAATGGAGTGCTTTCTTCAAAGCTATAAGCAACCTTCGGTACTCCGAAGAGGATACAGCTTTGTTCTGTTCTTTCAATACTACCCATTATTTTATCTACCTCCATAATTTGCTCAGGTGAAATGGAAATACCTTCCTCGTCCATAATGGCCGGAGCATATAAGCCGATCAGAATCCGCTTTCTGCCCACCTTATTATGCAGGTCTCTGCTTCTGAGCTCGGAGGGATGAAGCTTAAGCTGACGGTAATAAGCCCTGGTAAAGGTATCATAGCTTCCGAACGCATACTCCAAAGCAATCTGGGTCAGGCTCTTGTCTGTATGCATAATCTCGAATGCAGAATTCGCGATCCTACGGGACAGGATATACCTGGAGAGGGTTACCCCCGTACACTCCTTAAAGGTTTCCCTGATATGCCGGTAGGAGAAGCCTACTGCCTCCTCAAGCTCTCCATATGTAATGGGATCCTTGATCCGCGCTTCGATGAAGGATGCTATTGACCATATGAAATTAGAATAGTCCATATCTACCTCCTTGACCTTCTTCCGGAAGATAAACCCATTATAGCAAATATACAGAATCTTACTCGACGTTTTTGACCTTCTTCAATCCCGGAGGAAAAACAGAGGAACCCTAAACTGCCTCTCTGGTCAGCATTGGTGGTACTCTATGAAGGATATCGTTGGTTGCGCTGTGGTCGAGAATCCAGGTGTCTATCTCATGCTTTGGTATGACCAGCGGCATCCTGCTATGGATGTCTCTCATGGATTCATTGGCTTCGGTGGTCAGGATAACAAATCTCATCTCATCCTTATAATACGAATATAAGCCCGCCATATAGAGCGCCTTCGTGCCCTCCAGCCGGAACATAAACTTCTGTTTTTCACTGTTCCACTCATAGAAGCCGGTAGAGGGAATGATGCAGCGGCGGTTTAACAGACTGTCACGAAAGGTCTTCTTCTCTATGGCTGTCTCTGCTCTGGCATTGATGATAACCCCCTTCTGGTCAAACTTCGGAAAGCCCCAGATGGACAAGGCTGGTTCCACGTTCTTCCCTTCCTCCGTAAGTATCGGTACCTGGTTTGTCGGGAATACCTCCCCGGTTCTGGCCTGTACCCCATGGAGCTTCGCATTGAGCTTCTCCAGAATCTCCCGTACCTCATCACTTTCTTCCACTGTAAAATTATATCTTCCACACATAGCAATCCCTCATTTCATTCATATTTTTAT
>JAEYRK010000037.1 GCA_023435645.1 Bacillota bacterium | reverse complement strand
ACTCTCTGGTCCATGATGATCTTCCCAGTATGGATAATGATGAGTACCGGAGGGGGAGGAAGACCACCCATGTGGTTTATGGAGAGGCCATGGCCCTTCTGGCAGGAGATGGTCTTTTAAACTATGCCTTTGAGACAGCTACTTCTGCTTACCGTATGGTTGGAACCGAGAATCCGAAGGAGGAGCTGACCGCCTACAGAAGAATTGTAAAGTCCCTTCATATCCTGTCCGTAAAGGCGGGAATCCATGGTATGATCGGTGGCCAGGTTATCGATATGGAGGGAAGCAGGCATACTGTCGATCAAGCCCGGTTAAACCGGATGTATCAGCTTAAGACAGGAGCCCTGGTGGAGGCCTCCATGATGATTGGAGCGATTCTTGCCGGAGCGGAGGAAGCAGAGGTAGAGAAGATGGAGAAGATCGCCGGTGATATCGGTCTTGCGTTTCAAATCAAGGATGATATCCTGGATGTTACCAGTAGCATGGAGGTGCTCGGAAAAGCGACTCACAGCGATGAGAAAAACGAAAAAATCACTTATGTCACTTTGATGGATATTAATCAGGCGGAGGATAAGGTAAGGGAGCTCTCTGAGCGCGCAGTTGCTACCTATGAATCCTTGAACCGTCAAAATGAGTATTTGAAGGTGTTAATCATAAAACTGATATCGAGAGACAGCTAGACAGAAAGCGACAATATAAAATAATGCATAAGAAGAGTAGAAGCAATAATGAGATAGTATGCAAATGAGCGAATGTAGCTACACAAGCATAGGAAGCGATAGATGCATAGGATGTGTCAGACCCTTGTCTGGCTGGAAATGAGGTGAAGTACTTGCCAAACATATTGGATATGATAAATCAGGCAAATGACATAAAGAAGTTAAAGCCCCAGGAATATGAGAAGCTGGCGGAGGAAATCCGCATGTTTTTAGTGAACCATGTAAGCAGGACGGGAGGGCATCTGGCCTCCAACCTAGGTGTAGTAGAGCTCACGATGGCGCTCCATCTTTCCCTGGATCTGCCACAGGATAAATTAATCTGGGATGTAGGCCATCAGGCATATATTCATAAGCTGTTAACAGGAAGAAAGGACCAGTTTGAAACTCTTAGGCAGATGGATGGTATCAGTGGCTTTCCAAAGATTACGGAGAGCGAATACGATTCCTTCGATACAGGTCATAGCTCCACTTCGATATCAGCTGCCTTGGGACTGGTCAAGGCGAGAGATTTGAGCAAGCAGAATCATAAAGTGGTAGCAGTTCTCGGAGACGGCGCACTGACCGGAGGAATGGCCTTTGAGGCCCTCAACAATGCCGGAAGACTAAAATCCAACCTGATGATTGTTCTAAATGATAACAATATGTCCATTTCAGAGAATGTCGGAGGTTTGGCAAATTATCTCGCAAAACTGAGGACAAACTCCAAATACACTGACTTTAAGGCATCCATGGAGAATACCCTTACGCAGATGCCTCGAATCGGTAAACCTCTGGTCAACCGTTTGAAGCGTTCTAAGGATGCGATTAAGTACTTCATGCTTCCCAACATGTTTTTCGAGGACCTGGGAATCACATACATCGGACCCATCGACGGCCATAACATCAATCAGATGATGGAAGCCTTCCAGGCGGCTACCCGGGCAAAGAAAGCAGTGGTAGTACATGTGATCACAAAGAAGGGCAAGGGTTACATGCTGGCAGAAAAATACCCCAGCTGGTTCCATGGAATTGATCCCTTTGATATACAGAGCGGCAAACCGATGAAAGCAGATAAGGGAATCTCTTATACCAAGGTATTTTCAGATGCCCTGGTGAAGAACGCTATGAACAATGATAAGGTGGTGGCTATTACGGCTGCCATGCCCAATGGGACGGGATTGTCTGAATTTAAGAAGAAATTTCCGGACCGGTTTTTTGATGTGGGAATTGCGGAGGAGCATGCGGTAACCTTTGCGGCTGGACTAGCCCTTGGCGGCTACCGTCCGGTGGTGGCGATTTACTCCACCTTCCTGCAGCGCTCCTATGATCAAATCATTCATGATGTCTGCATCAATAACCTGCCGGTCGTATTTGCCATCGACCGAGCCGGTATTACAGGTAGGGATGGCAAGACCCACCAGGGGATTTTTGACCTCTCATTTTTATCCCATATCCCGAATCTTACCGTTATGTCTCCGAAGAATGGAGCAGAGCTCACAGAGATGCTTGGCTTTGCGCTTACTTATCCGGGACCGGTAGCAATCCGGTATCCAAAGGGAGAGATCTATCAGGGCTTTGAAGAGCAGCAGGCCCCCATCGAGTATGGAAAGAGTGAGGTGTTGAAGAAGGAGGAGGACATTGCAATCCTGGCAGTGGGTAGTATGGTGAAGGCAGGGGCTGAGCTGGCAGAAGAACTCCGTAAGGAGGGAAAGAAGGCAACCTTAGTTAACGTAAGGTTTGTCTCTCCTATGGATCGGGAGCTGCTTAACACGCTGGCAAAGAAGCATAAGACATTCATTACCTTAGAGGAGAATGTCCGAAGCGGAGGCTTTGGACAGAAGGTGGCGGATTACCTCTGTGAGACAGGCAAGCAGAGAATCAAACATATCAATATTTCCATACCTGATCAGTATGTCGAGCAGGGCAGCGTGGGTGAATTATATCAGAAGCTTGGTCTGGATGCGGAGAGCATTTTGGACAGGGTAAGAAAAGAAATCAAATAATCGAATTTTATGATAGGATAGAGTTCTCTAAGGAGTATTATGAAGGAACGATTGGATGTACTATTGGTGAATCGGAATCTGGCAGAGTCCAGGGAGAAGGCAAAGGCGATTATTATGTCCGGCAATGTATTTGTAGATGGACAACGGGAGGATAAGGCCGGAAGTACCTTTCCGGAGGAAGTACAGATTGAAATCAAGGGGAATCCTTTGAAATATGTAAGCCGTGGAGGCTTAAAGCTGGAGAAGGCAATCGAGCACTATGGAATTATACTTCAGGGTAAGACCTGCATGGACATCGGTTCCTCCACCGGCGGCTTCACGGACTGTATGCTACAGAATGGGGCCGCCCGTGTATATGCCGTGGATGTCGGGACGAACCAGCTTGCCTGGAAGCTCCGGCAGGATCAACGGGTTATTTCCATGGAGAAGACAAATATCAGATATCTGACACCGGAGGAGATTAAGGACCAGATTGCCTTTGCCTCGATTGATGTATCCTTCATATCCCTTACGAAGGTACTGCAGCCCGTCAGGGAACTGCTCTTAGAGAAGGGAGAATTGGTCAGCCTGATTAAGCCCCAGTTTGAGGCAGGCCGTGAGAAGGTCGGTAAGAAGGGGGTAGTCAGGGACAGTAAGGTACATCTTGAAGTAATCGGGCAGGTGGTGGATTATGCCCATTCCATCGGCTTTGACTGTATTGATCTCGATTACTCACCGATTAAGGGTCCGGAAGGAAATATTGAATATTTATTATATATGAGTAAGCTATCGGCAGGACAGGAAGGAAGAATAATACCTGAGGATAAGATACAAGAGGTTGTCAGACAGGCCCATGGCCAGCTGTCCGACGCTTAAAGAGAGCGAAAGTGAAACAGTAGCATCAATTATCTGAATATTTAAGGAAAAATGAGGCCTATTGAGAAAGATGGCTTGAAATTAATGGAATTCTATGATAGACTTTCTAAGTAATAAATATTCGAAACAATGCATGGATTTACAATTATTTCCGCGCATAGAAACTATGGTAGTCGGGGAACAGGGAGCAATACAATGGATCATTTTCTGATTATTACCAATATAGAGAAGGATAAGGACCTTAGTGTAACAAATAAGATAGCTGCTTATATTGAGAAGGCCGGAAGAAAGGCGATCCTTTCCCAGATATCCTCCTTTCATGGGAATACCTCCTCATCGCCGGAGGTTGACTGTGCGATTGTACTTGGCGGTGATGGCACCATCATCCATACAGCGAATGATTTGATGACCAGAAATATTCCGATCCTTGGAGTAAATTTAGGGACCCTGGGATTTTTGGCTGAGATTGAGGAGCAGAGTGTATTGTCAGCCCTAGATCGGCTGTTTCAGGATGATTACAGGTTGGAAAAAAGATTGATGTTACAGGGAGAGATCCTGTATCATAGGAATATTGATGACAGCAAGGCTTTGAAGTCCGTTCCCTTCGGGCAGGAGGGACAGGCCATTGAGCCAAGGGCTGCGAAGCAGGAGGACAGCACCTTAGGGTATGCGTTGAATGATATCGTAATCTCCAGAAAGGGCTTTTCAAGGATCATCAGCCTTGGGATCTATGTCAATTCTGAATTGGTGGATAATTTTAAGGGGGACGGAGTAATCATTTCAACCCCCACCGGCTCCACTGCATATAACCTATCAGCAGGTGGACCGATTGTAAGCCCACAGGCAGAGGTCATGGTAATTACTCCAATCTGCCCCCATTCCTTAAGTCCGAGAAGTATCGTGGTATCCGCAGAGGATACGATACGGGTGGTTGTAGGAAAAAGCAAGAAGACCCAGGAGGCAGAGGCCAGTGCCAGCTTCGATGGACAGAAGGTCTATGATTTGGGCACGAATGACGTCATCCTGATCAAGAGAGCTAGATACAGTACAAAGCTGATTAGGCTTAACCAGACTGGCATTTATGAGATATTGCGGTCCAAGCTAAGCAACAGCGTAGATTAGGTAACCATTAACATACTCAGAAAGGTTATAGGATATGAAGATAAGCAGACAGAGCAAGATCATTGAATTAATTAGCAAATTTGATATTGAGACCCAGGAAGAGCTGGCAGAAAAACTAATGCAGGATGGCTATAATGTGACCCAGGCAACTGTATCCAGAGATATCCGTGAACTGAAGCTCACGAAGGTGGCTGTGGACGGAGGAAGACAGAAATACATTGTTCTGCAAAAGTCTGAGACCGGAATGAGCGAGAAATTCACCAGAGTATTAAGGGATGGCTTTGTGTCCATGGATATGGCACAGAATATCCTGGTAATAAAGACGGTCTCCGGTATGGCTATGGCAGTAGCAGCAGCCCTGGATGCACTTCATCTGAATGCCATCGTTGGATGTATCGCCGGTGATGATACCATTCTTTGTGCGATCAGATCCGTGGATGATACGATCAGTGTTATGGAGAGGCTCAGTAAAATCATTAATAATGTAGATTAATCACCGGGCGTAGTAACAGCTAGGCAGAGACATAAGATCACTGGGACCATTCATTCGGTCCATATAGGGGAGGGGGATTCGTTCCTGCTCCCAACATTTCAGTTCTCCGGTGCCTGTAGGTTTTGCTTGCTGAACCGGGAAAACAATGCTAGAATGTTTAAGGAAAAAGGATAGGATAACATATTGTAAAGAGTGAATAAGGAGAATTCATATGTCAGGACATTCAAAATTCGCTAATATTAAACATAAGAAGGAACGAAACGATGCTGTGAAAGGCAAGATATTCACGAAGCTTGGTCGTGAGATTGCGGTAGCAGTTAAGGAAGGCGGTGCCGATCCCAACTCTAACAGCCGTCTGAAGGACATTATCGCGAAGGCTAAATCCAATAATATGCCCAATGATACCATTGACCGCAGCATCAAGAAGGCGGCAGGAGATGCCAATGCCGTAAATTATGAGGCAGTCACCTATGAGGGCTATGGTCCGAACGGGATCGCCATCATAGTAGAGGCTCTGACGGATAATAAGAACAGGACTGCTGCCAATGTTCGTAATGCCTTCACCAAGGGCAACGGAAACGTGGGCACCATTGGTTGTGTATCCTTCATGTTCGATCGGAAGGGTCAGATCATCATTGACAAGGAGGAATGGGAGAAGTCTGCAGATGACCTTATGCTATTGGCTCTGGATGCAGGGGCAGAGGATTTTGCGGAGGAGGAGGACAGCTTTGAGATCCTTACAGATCCCGATGCCTTCAGCGAGGTCCGTGAGACCCTTGAGAAAGCCGGCATCCCCATGGCACAGGCTGATGTCTCCATGATCCCCCAGACCTGGGTAGAACTCGCGGATGACAACGACATCAAGATGATGAACAAAATCCTCGACCTACTGGACGAGGATGATGATGTACAGGAAGTATATCATAACTGGGATGAGTAGGCTGCCAATTGTGTAAAGCTAGAAAAATCAAGGGTTTGAGACGCTTATATAGTCATAATACTAGTCTGAAAACAGGGTAAAATTCGTTCAGTGATGATATATGCAATGAATAGCGTTAATTCAACTATGGATGTACAAAATTAAACCTTCTCAACGTTTATCAAACAAACGTATGAGGAGGTTTTTTATGTTTAACATGTATTAGTTATCGAGATCATGCGTCTAAGCAGTATTAAGTGTAGAATAATGGTAAATTAATTTGAAATCTGTAATATATTGTGGTAAAATTTACTAGATACCAAATGGACAATATGTGTACTGGGGGATAAAGTCAATGAAGGTAAAATCACTTAAGTTAAAGAATTTTAGAAGCTACAAAGAAGAAGTAAGCATCGAGTTTTGTGATTTAACTGCTTTTGTAGGTAAAAATGATATAGGGAAATCAAGTGTTTTAGAGGCTCTAGACATTTTTTTTAACGATGGAAAAGGTGCAATTAAAATAGATAAAGATGATATCAATAAGCATGCAATTATTGAAGGCAACACTAATATAATTCTTACTGTTAATTTTGAGGATCTTCCTGCTACAATCCTTATTGATACCACCAATGAGACAACGTTACAATCAGAATTTTTACTAAATACTGAGGGACAACTTGAAGTTATTAAAAAGTATCCTAATGCAGGTAGTGCTAAAGTATTTATAAAGGCTTACCATCCTACAAATCCTAATTGTAGTGATCTCTTATTAAAAAGAGATACTGAGCTCAGGGAAATTATAGATCGGCTTAATATACCATGCACCGATAGAACAAGAAAAGCTGTTATGAGAGCTGCAATCTGGAACTATTATGCTGATGATTTGCGTTTAACAGAGATAGAGTTAGATGTCACAAAAGGAGACACAAAAACGATTTGGGATAAACTGCGCAATTATCTACCTTTATACACTTTATTTCAGTCAGATAGAAAGAATAGTGATGGAGACAATGAAGTGCAAGACCCTCTTAAGGAAGCAGTGAAAGATATTTTAGCTAATACAGAGTTAAGAGAACAGCTTGGTAGGATTGCAACTGAGGTTGAGTTAAAACTTAGAGAAGTGTCTAATAGGACACTTGATAAGTTAAGAGAGATGAATCCTGAAGTAGCAAACAGCCTAAATCCTGTTATTCCACCGGTTGAGAATCTAAAGTGGGCTGATGTTTTTAAAAATGTCTCAATTTCAGGAGATGAAGATATTCCAATTAATAAACGCGGAAGTGGCACTAAAAGGCTTATACTTTTAAATTTTTTTAGAGCTGAAGCAGAGCGGAGAAGGGAAGAATTAAACACTTCTAATATTATATATGCAATAGAAGAACCAGAAACATCTCAACACACAGAAAATCAAAAAATATTAATCAATGCCTTCAGAGCATTAGCAGAATCTCCAAGCACACAAATTATTATAACAACACATAGTGCAAATATTGTAAAAGAGCTTGATTTTACAAATTTGAGATTAATTTCATTCGACGGTGAAAATAAAATTGTTAATGAGGTTTTACCAGTACAATTGCCATATCCTTCATTAAATGAAGTTAATTATTTGGCTTTTTCAGAAATCACAGATGAATACCATAATGAACTATATGGTTATATCGAAGCAGAAGGTCAGTTAGGTGCTTATAAAGCAGGAAAACCCCTTATAGAATATATCGTTCATAGAAATGGTACACAACATAACGTAAACATCACATTAACAGAATATATAAGGCATCAAATTCACCACCCTGAAAATACACTGAATCCCAGATTTTCCAATAACCAATTATCTGAATCGATAGGTTTTATGCGAGATTTTATACAAAGAATACCTAGATAAGATTAAGTTGGCTAGAAGTTTATATAAGGAGATGATCATAATGCCATTATTCAAAATAAATGGTAATAAAGCAGAAAACTATTTTATAAGTATTTTAGTAAAGAACGCGAAATACAGAACCTAATAGAAAGCAATATGACAGAAATACTTGGTATTACTTTTATACAGAGTGAATACTCGTTTCCAGACAGTCGGATGGATTCTATAGCAATTGATAGTGCTGGCAATCCGACAATAATTGAGTATAAACTAGGACAAAATGATAATGTTTTAAGCCAAGGGTTATTTTATATGGATTGGTTAGAAAGCCATAAATGTGACTTTGAATTCTTGTCCGTAATAAAATGAATGATAATATAAATATATCTTGGAATCATATCCGATTGATACTCATTGCAAAATCTTTCTCCAAATATGATGTGCATGCAGTAAATGCCATAGGGCGAGATATAGATTTAATTAAATATACGTCTTATGCAGAGGGAATGCTTTATCTTGAAAAGATTAATATAAATCAATCAACAATTACTTTATCTTCATTCAACACATCTCCAGTTCAAATAAACTACAAGTGTAATGAACAAAAAAGCTTAGCAAACTTACAGGAGAAAACTGCTCCAGAAGTGATAGAAATATTTCACGAATTAAGGTCAAGACTAGCTGCAATGGATGAAGCTATTACAAAAAATGTTACATCGGTTTATTTGGGTTTTATGACTACTTGGAATTTTCTTGAGGTTTGGTTTAAAGCAAAGTTCCTCCAATGTATGATTTTACAACCTGATTATGATCCTAAAGGATTAGCCGTTAAAGTACCAGACACTTACCGTTGGACATTAAACTACCGAATAAATATTACTACGTTAGATGATTTAGATGATGCATTTGATCTTATTAAACAATCATATAATAAGGTTCAATAAGCCAAGACTATATAGAGAGAATTATCATGGCTTGAAATAAAGCGACATTAAAAGCAGTAGATACATTTCCCGATGGTCAGTTAGCCTTGATGCCAGTATGTGCCCAGTTTCGTCATATGGATGTATCCCATTGGGGAGCAAAACTCTAACATGAACAAGTAGTATTATGATCAAGGCAATCTGCTTACGAAGGAGCTTACATAGCCGGCTAACTACCAGCAAACAAACGGTAAATTAATTTGCGAAAAACTCTAGACAGCATCGGTTAAAGCATAAAAAAATAATTTTAGGAGATGAGTATGGAAAAAGGTATTGGTTTAGTTTTATCTGGCGGAGGCGGAAAAGGCGCATATGAGATAGGGGTTATAAAAGCATTAGATAAGCTTGATATAACAAGAAGTATAACTTGTGTATCTGGAAGCTCAGTTGGAGCCTATTATAATCTAGAGGGGGTTCAATCCAATGAATATAAGTGGAAAGTTCTATTCTTATAAAAAAAATGAAGGTAAAGGATATGATGATGATCTGCGAAAATGTATCGAAGATACATGCCAATATTGCATAAATAATACGAATGTTTCTAGTGAAGTAAAAATAAGAAAACCAATAATGATGCTCGGTAAGATACAAAGTGGAAAAACACGGGCATTTACTGGAGTAATTGCTCTGGCATTTGATAATGATTTTGATATGATTTTTATTTTAACAAAGAATAGTAAAGCATTAATTCGACAAACAGTAACAAGAATGAAGAAGGAATTTAAGCCTTATATTGATAATTATGAGATAGTTGTAAATGATATCATGAAAGCAAATAGTAGAATAAGTGGATATCAATTAGAACAAAAAAATATCATTGTATCAAAAAAAGAAAAGAATAATATAATCAGATTACTTGACCTTATTAAGAACTATTCTATAAACGAAAATAAAAGATGTTTAATTATTGATGACGAGGCAGATACAACGGGTATAGGTTATAGCAAAATAAAAGGCGAAGATGAGTATACATTAAGAATTGTTTCATCAAAAGTAAATGAGATGAGAGGCACCCTTAATGGTTGTGTATTTGTTCAGGTAACTGCAACACCTTATGCACTATATTTACAACCAGATTTTAATGAAACCGATGATATTCAACCAATTAGACCATTAAGTACTGTTTTGGTTCCTCATGGGAAGGATTATATAGGAGGGGAGTATTATTTCATAAAAAGCAAAGATGATAATCACCCTGCCTCATTATTGTTTGAGCCAATGAGTGATGAAGAGCATGAGTTGATATCTAATCAAAAGCGCAAGGGTAAGAAGTCTATGATAGATGATAGACGCTCTTTTAAGGAAGAAGAAATATTAATACGTGAAGATAGATTATCCATATTCAAAAAGGGAATTGTAAACTTCATTATTGGCGTTATTGTTTTAAGGGTAATCAATAAGGATAAAGCTCATTATTCATATGTCATACATACTGCAACACAAAAAGGCTCTCATCTTAGTTTACAACGTATAGCTGAGGTATTCCTAGAAAAGATAAAAGATCGTGAGCAAAAGACAACTCCAATAATTAACAAGTTGTTAAATGAAAGCTACAATGATATTAAGAAGTCGGTCTTAGCTTATAATTATTCTATGCCTGATTTTAATTATGTAAAGGATGAATTCTTTAAAGCAATTGATAAGGAACATTATAGCATAGATGTTGTAAATAGTGATAATGATGTTGATGCTTTATTAAATGATGATACTGGTGAACTTCGATTAGCAACACCCTTTTCAATCTTTGTAGGCGGACAAGTACTTGATAGAGGTGTGACGATACCAAATATGATCGGATTTTATTATGGACGGAATCCTAAAACCATGCAGCAAGATACCGTACTTCAACATTCAAGAATGTTTGGATATAGAAAAGATCTTTTACCTGTCACTAGATTCTATACAACCAAAAGAATACATAGTAATATGGAAAAAATTACGGAAATAGATATCGAATTACGTGAAGATATAGAAAAAGGGAAACAAGGAAACGGAGTATATTTTATTACAAGAAAGAAGCAACGTAAAGAATTTGGAATAGGAAATATAAGGCCTTGTTCTCCAGATAAAATTAAAGTATCTGATATAATTCTTTTAAAAGAGTATAAAAGAATTTTGCCGGTAGGTTTTTCTGCCGCAATTAAGACAGAATATAGTAAAGCAAATAAAATAATAATAAGTAGTCTTGGTAAAGCGACAAAGATTGAAAATGGTGTTTATGAGCTATCTTTTGACTTGGCTGAAAAAATTATCGAAGCAATATACCAAACAATAAATCCAGATGATGATGATTCTAGATTTATATATCTAGATGAATTTCTTACATCTTTAAGATATTTCATGAGAAGAAATAATAATGTGTATTGTACAGTACACTACAATAGAGATATAGGCAAATATAGAATAAACGGATTATTGCAGGATTCTCCAGACACATCGCAATCTGATTATGTTCAAGCGAAAAGTTTAGCAACAGTATCTCCTTGCCTGATGTTGTTCCAAGAAAATGGAAATAAAGAAGGATGGAACGGGAGAGCGTTCTGGTGGCCTGTATTAGTTGCTCCTAAGTCAATACCGAAAACAATATTTGCTGCGAAAACTGTTGGTGAAAAATTAGTAGTATAAATCTCAATTAAAGGATGACGACGACATCAAGATGATGAACAAAATCCTCGACCTACTGGATGAAGATGATGATGTACAGGAAGTATATCAAAATTGGGATGAGTAACTGGAAAGTTGAAACTGTAAATGTATAAGACGCACCGGCGATGATACACCGGATGCCTGTGAAATATTATAAAGGATACATTCCAATCCCACTGTCTATTATAGCTGAGCTATGATAGTCAGTGGGATTTTTATAGAAAAAGCTTACTGTAGAGACTGCTGAGTAGATAGAATATGATTTGCATATTTTACTACACATGAATAAAGTTTGACTTACATGTCTAAAAATGTATAATTAAGTATATACTTAGAAAAGCAAATTGACAAACAATTGAAATTGACTTTAAGCTAATCGTTGATAGGAACGGCTGGATATTCCTGAATTTAATAACAAGGAGGCACTATGAAACAAAACGGTCTTCGCATACTATGTTCCATATTACTGACCGTAGCAATCGCTACAACCCTTTCCCCCCAACCCTTAACCCGGGTCCATG
>JAEYRK010000027.1 GCA_023435645.1 Bacillota bacterium | reverse complement strand
TATCAATAATAAGCTGTTGTCATTATGGGGTATTAAAGGAAAACTGTTTAATACCAGATGTCCCTTGCTTTCAAAGAAATCTAAGAACATCTTTCTGAGTTCGTTTACGCCGTAAGTTTTCACTGCTTTTTGCCTCCTGTTTATGTGAAATCCAATTGAATTTCAATTGATTTTTATAATAAATCGTATTTCTTCAAATTCCTTTTATACTTTGTATCTATTATTTCTATATAGAATCTGTCCTTCTATTTAGAATCTCATATTTCTTTTCAGATTTTTTCAATCAAGCTTTCCTATTTTCTATTGGCCAGCTCTGTAGTGATATCCTTCCAGTCCAAACCGCATTCTGCCATCAACACCATCAAATGGTACATAAAATCAGCGATCTCATATCTTAATTCCTCAGCGCTCGGATTCTTGGCGGCGATGATAATTTCGGCTGTTTCCTCACCGCATTTCTTAAGTATCTTATCAATGCCCTTATCAAACAGATAATTGGTATAGGAGCCTTCCTTTGGATTCCTCTTCCGATCCAGAATGACATGAAATACTTCATCAAATACATGGAGCGGATCGGTATTTTTATATTCCTTTTCCATCAAATTGGTATAGAAGCAGCTTCTGCTTCCTGTATGGCAGGCAGGTCCGATTTGTCTTACCTTCGCCAGCAGGGTATCCTTATCGCAGTCCAGCATAAGCTCCTTGACATACTGGAAATGCCCCGAGGTTTCTCCCTTTAACCAAATGGATTTACGGCTACGAGAATAATAGGTCATCCTTCCGCCGGCAATAGTCTTATTATAAGCCTCCTCATTCATATACGCAAGCATTAAAACCTCACCGGTTTTATAATCCTGAGTGATTACCGGGATTAGTCCCTGGGCATCCAGCTTAAAAACAGAGAAGGGCAGCTTGCTTTCAAATACATTTACCTCAACCCCCTCCTGCTTCAGGGCATGCTTTACCTTCATCATATCCTTTTTCTCATAGAAACTGGTAGCAACACCCGTTACGTTGGAAATAGAAATTAGATTATAAATATCATTTCTAACCAGGCTATCCCTAATGATGACAGGAAGCGGGGATTTCTGAATGAGTTCTATTTCATTGTTCGATAAGGTAACATGCTTTAGTAAAATACCGCCAGCTCCATAAGCTCTGATTAGTTCAGGGAGCTCTTCCCCTGAATCCATGCATTCCAACATATCCAGTTCAATCATTAGTTTAGCAGAACCAAAGCGTTCTGAGGCTTCCGGAATTAGCTTCTTGTCCTCCAATTGGGAATACCTGATCAGCAAAGAAGCTGCTCCTGTATAGAGTGCTTTTTTGACATCCTCGATCCGATTGACATAACAGCCGATGATCAGCGGAATATCCACTGCCTTATTCAGCTCCTTTGCCAGAATTAGTAATTCCTCCCTTGATTTTTCATCCTTCGAGTAATTATAAACCAGAAGCTCATCCGCTCCCCCATCAGAGTAGCACTTCGCCAGCTGCACTACACTCGCCAGTACTTCATTCTCCGCGTTAATATAGGGAATAATCTTTTTATATGACATTGTACCCTCCAACTTCTGAACGCAGCTACTTCTCCTGTCGCTCAAACATTGATACCGCTTTCTTAAATTCAATTTTATTCTCATAGAGAGCCTTGCCTATGATTGCGCCATATACATTGATTTCCTGCAATAATTCAAGATCCTTTAAGGATGAGATACCGCCGGAGGCGATGATGTTAAGTCCTGTTTCCTGAACCATTTCTCTGGTATGGGGGATATTCGGTCCCTGGAGCATCCCATCCTTTGAAATGTCCGTATAGACCACGGTTTTAACACCAGCCTTCTTCATATCAAGGGCTAGGGTGACTGCCTGATAGTTGCTTAGGGTTTCCCAACCTTCGATCGCCACCAAGCCGTTCTTAGCATCAATACCAATTAAAATCTTATCCGCACCAAAGGTCTGGATGGCCTCCTTTATAAAGCCCGGATCCTTCACTGCCTTGGTCCCTATGATTACCCTGGCAATTCCCAAGGAAAGCTTATGATCAATATCCTTAATTGTACGAATACCACCACCGACCTGTACCGGAATATGAACATTCTTCACAATCTCACGAATTACTTCTTCATTGACGGAATGACCTACCAATGCTCCGTCAAGATCAACAATATGGATAAAGGAGGCTCCATACGCTTCCCATTGCTTTGCAACCTTCAAAGGTACATCGGAGTAGACCAGCACATCACGGAAGCTACCCTGTCTCAGTCTTACACATTGACCGTTCTTAATATCAATTGCCGGAAATAATTTCATGTTAGCATGCCTCTCTATTTTATTATTGTGTTCAAATGAAATCTCTTCTTACTCCAGTCAGATTGTTCCCTTCGTGGATAGCACCCCTTGTATTCTAGGATCTAGGGAACAGGCTTCATCCAAGGCTTTTGCAAAAGCTTTGAAAGCAGCCTCCACGACATGATGATTGTTGCCACCACTCAGCAGCTTGATATGGAGATTCATTCCAGCAGAATAAGACAATGCATAGAAGAATTCCTTCACCAGCTCCGTATCCAGATAGCCCACCTTATCCACGGAGAAATTCAGGTCATAGGACAGGTAGGGACGGCCGGACAAATCAATGGCACAAAGAACCAGGGCTTCATCCATCGGAAGCAGGAAGGAGCCGTACCGTTTGATCCCCTCTTTCCCACCAAGTGCACTCTTAATGGCCTGACCGAGCACAATACCGGTATCCTCGACCGTATGGTGTGCATCCACATACAGATCACCCTTTACCACCAGCTTCAAATCAAAAAAACCATGTCTGGCAAAGCTGTCCAGCATATGATTAAAGAATCCGATCCCGGTTTCAATCTGTGCTTTTCCGCTTCCATCCAGATTTAGCTCCATATTGATTTCGGTTTCCTTGGTTCTTCGGTTGATATTGGCCTCTCTGTTCACCATCTTCTTCCTCCCTTTTTCATATTATAAGTATTATATACAACAAGTGAAATAATTGTCAAACCCTTTATCGGAGAGCAACTTCAAAGTTATCTTTCCCTCTGTAAATCATAAATTTGCTACTTTTTTTCAAAACAGGAGAATTTTATCACTCCAAGGAAGGTCCCCTGATAATAAGACTCCTGTGATAAGCTTCTCCTGTTCCTCTATAAAATGATATATCATTCATTCTGAACATTTCTCTTACTGAAATCTGACCGCAATGGAATTTGCATGAGCCGTCAGACCCTCCGATCGGGCAAAGGTCTCGATATCCTTATGAATTGGCTCCAGGGCTTCTCTCGAATAAGAAATGATACTGGATTTCTTGACGAAATCATCCACTGATAATGGTGAGAAGAACTTAGCGGTTCCATTGGTCGGTAGGATATGATTCGGCCCTGCCATATAATCTCCTAGGGGTTCACTGGAATACTCCCCGATAAAGATGGCACCTGCATTCCTAATCTTCGTCATCACCATGAAGGGATCCCTTGTCATGATTTCCAGATGCTCCGAAGCAATCTCATTCGTTACCTCCACCGCCTCGGCAAGATCCTTAGCTACCAGCAGATATCCGTAATTATCCAGGGACTTCTGAAGAATTTCCCTACGGGGCAATTCCTTCAGAAACTGATCCACCTCCACCGAGACCTTCTCTGCCAGCTCATGGCTGGTAGTAACCAATATGGAGGAGGCCAGTTCATCATGCTCTGCCTGGGATAGTAAATCAGCTGCAACATATCTCGGATTCGCACCTTCATCCGCCAGTACAAGAATCTCGCTGGGTCCGGCGATGGAGTCGATGCTGACGTAGCCATATACAGCCTTCTTCGCCAAAGCCACATAAATATTTCCCGGACCGACTATCTTATCCACCTTGGGAATACTCTCCGTTCCAAAGGCTAAGGCTGCGATTGCCTGGGCTCCACCCACCTTATAGATCTCGGTAACTCCAGCCTCCTTCGCTGCCACCAGTGTCTTAGCAAAGACCTTCCCGTTCTGATCCGGAGGAGTCGTCATAGCAATCCGCTTCACCCCAGCCACTCTGGCAGGGATCACATTCATTAATACAGAGGAGGGATATACAGCCTTACCCCCCGGTACATAAACACCTGCTGCACCGATCGGTGTTAGCTTTTGTCCTAATATCGTACCGTTCTCGGTCGTATCGAACCAGCTGTTCTGTCTCTGCTTACCATGAAAGGCTTCTATATTCTTCATCGCCTTTCGGATGACCTCTAGCAGCTCCGGTTCCACCTCCCGGTAGGCTTCCTCGATTTCCTCTTCCGTCACTCGAATGCTCTCACTGTTGATGACAGCACGGTCAAAGCTCTCAGTGAATTCAAACAGAGCCGCATCTCCCCTTACTCTGACTTCCTCTAATATCTTAGCTACGGTATCTGCATAGGTCTCATATTGATTCGGACTTCTCCTTAACAGATCCGATAATATATTTTTCTTCGATGCTTCATTCAGCTCTATGATCCTCATAGAAATTCCCCTTCCTTGGCCCCTACCTGAATATTCTAGTTAAATACCTAAAATCATTTTCATCCCATAAGATTTTCCCTGCTTCAGCCATTATATTTATTGACATGCCTTCAGCTATGGCTTTTCTATGGCTTATGTCACCGATTCTCCTGCAGATAATCCTTAAGCTTACGGATAATCTTAGTGATTCTCTCATGCTCCATCTTCATAGAGACCTCATTGACCACCATTCTGGCAGAGAGACTACAAATCTCCTCAAGCACGACCAGTCCGTTCTCCTTTAGGGTAGAGCCCGTCTCCACGATATCCACGATGACCTCTGATAAACCAACGATCGGTGCCAGCTCAATGGAACCGTTCAGCTTAATGATCTCCACTGTCTGATGCTTCTTATTATAGAAATAATCCTTGGCGATATTGGGGTATTTCGTTGCCACGCGAATCAGCTCACCGTGCAGAAGCTTATCCCTGGCGGCTTCCGGTCCTGCCACACACATCCGGCATTTTCCGAGTCCCAGATCTACCACCTCATACATCTTCCTTCCCTCTTCCAGTATCGTATCCTTACCAACGACACCGATATCGGCAGCTCCATATTCTACATAAGTCGGTACATCACTGGCCTTTGCCAGGAAAAATCTTAGTTTTAGTTCTTCATTCACGAAGATAAGCTTTCTTGAGGATTTATCCTTCAGCTCTTCACAATGTATGCCGATCTTCTCCAGTACCTCTAAGGTATTCAAAGCCAGTCTGCCCTTCGCCAGGGCAAAGGTGATATATCTCATTTTATTCATCCTTTCTGCCGCAGGCCCTATTGTAGGAAGCCCTTCAGCTCTGCTCTTTGGATATTGCCGGTTGAAGCTTCCACCACCTTAATCTCTGTATCATTATCTAGATACAGGATACCACCGATGCTCATCCGTTTCGAGTAGTCCAGATACTGTTCCCATTGCACACTACCATTCGACATCTGTAGAATAGTGTTGATACCCTCCTTACGAAATTGGCCGGCCAGAGCAATTGCCTGCTTCCTATAATCTCTGGTATAGAGGATCAGTGTATCATGGGCCTCAGGTGCCGGCAGCAGATTCTGTCTGGATAAGGCCAGCATCAGCTGATCAATAACTATAGCTAGCCCGATTGCAGGTGCTTCCTTACCGAACTGTCCAACCAGATTATCATAACGCCCCCCGGTCGCAACCGCATCTCCGGTCCCATAAGTATATGCCTTAAAAATAATGCCGGTATAATAGTTATATTGGCTGAGCATACCAAGATCAAAGGAAATATATTTCTCAAAACCGTAATCTGTCATAATCTCATATAGGTTCTCCAACCGTTCAATTGCTTTTAGGGCCCGTGAATTCTTCGTTAGCTCCTTAGCATAGGTCAGGATATCCAGAGTGCCGAACAGCTCGGGAAGCTTTAGAAATATCTTCTTCAGCTCCTCACTGATCACCTTAGTCATTACGACCTCTTCCACTCCGAACATATTCTTATTTTCAATCAGGATTCTTAGGTTTGTGATTTCCTCTTCCTCCAGAAATCCCGCTTCCTCCACCAAAGCCCGGAAGAAGTCAGCATCTCCGATCTCCAGTTGAAATTCCTTTAAGCCTGATTGCAGAAGGCATTCAATGGTTAGAGCAAGCATCTCAGCGTCTGCATCGGTGCTGTCATCATTGATCAACTCCGCCCCCAGTTGGGTTGCTTCCTTTAGCTTCCCCTGATAGCCAATATTATTGATGAAGGTATTGCCGATGTAGCATAGGCGAATCGGCAGCTGCTCCTCCTTATAATATTTAGCTACACAACGGGCAACCGAGGGTGTAATATCAGGACGTAATACCAGCGTATTTCCCTCCCGATCAAACAGCTTATACATATCCTTTGAAGCTACCGTCCCCCGTTCCTGACTGAAAATATCAAAAAATTCAAAGCTCGGTGTCTGGATGTCCCGGAAGCCATAATGCTCAAGAACATGATGGAGCTTATGCTGCAGCATTAACTTAATCTCACATTCAGTATTATAGATATCTCTGACTCCCTCGGGTGTATGCAGCAGTTTTTCCTTCATAACCGACACCATACCTTTCTATGATATTCTATGTAACATTTGATTCCATTTCTGTTTATATCCTGTTCGATATTCAGATCAATATTCTATTCTGTATCTGCTCTGAATCCTGTTTTGCTTCTGCTCTGTATCCTGTTCAGTATCTACTTTATCTCCTGTTTTGAATCCTGTTCTGTAACCAGTTATATATCCGGTTCAAATTCCTGTCCTATCCCAGTTTAGTATCGCTTGATTATTTATCCTTAAAAATAGTATTCTATTTACGATATAGGATATGCTTGCTACAAGTGAAATCCGGTTGCTTCATACCATATATATCTTTTTTCATGGGATATGTTAGGTTTAATATGCTTTATCGTTGTAACGTGATAATTCGCTACTACGCTAATATGTTTGCAATTATAGTTTATAACTATTGTATTGTCAATCATAATTATTCTAGGTTTCTCAAATATATTTCCTTGTAAAGAAAGCATGCTGCAAAAGCTGCTGCATGCCATTCTCTATGTATTTATCTGCTCTCTCCGTTCAAGATCCCGCTTTAATAGCTCCAGGTAATGAACACAAACACCTTGTTGAATTGGAATTTGGTAGTCATGCTCCAACTCATCATAACGGAAGCTCTTCCTTCCTCCGTGATTCGCCCGTTCCCAAAACTCCAATAGCCGTTCAAAGGTCAGATAGTAATAAATTTCTCTCTTCTTAAAATAAATCAGCAAAAACGAGATACCATTTTGCTCTTCAAACTCTCTCATAAACTCAATCTGATGCTCATGGATATTATTCATACTGAAGGTATCCACCGCACACTCCTTCGCATCAAAGCACACCGGTATCCCCTGTACGACTCCGATATAGTCCACCGTACTCTTTTGTTCAAAGTAAGCCAGGGTAATATGTCTGCTAACCTTATCGATATCTATCGGTGTGATCGGTGTGGGGACCTTCTGGATTAAGGCCAGTCCCTTCTCACGGTATTTACTGTTGGTAAAATTAATCATTTCCTCCAGTAAGGAACCACGGAGACCTCTCGATTTCCAAGATGGCATAATAACGCCTCCTTAATGATTTTAATGTGTATCATTCCCCTCAAAAACGAATCAGGATCCATAGCCAACGGATCTACTTACCGAATAGGTCGCCTTGAATTTTAGTAAATATCTCAGGACGCTCTGCCACTAGCTCCTTCCCTGACAGATAGGCCAGCTCTCCCTTAAGCTCAGGAAATACCATGCGATAGGAATGGAGCAGTTGATGGGATAAGCCATATCTGGATTTAAAGTAATGGTTTATTTTTTGATCTCCGTATTTATAATCTCCAATCAAGGGATGCCCGAGGCTGGCCAGATGTGCCCTAATTTGATGGGAGCGCCCGGTAACCAGCTTCACCTGAAGTAAGGTAAAGGACCACTTGTTTCCTTCCTCTGAAGCTTTTTGGGGATTAGCTTTCATTGGTTCATATTCGGTACAGATATACTCTGCGTCCCCGGTCTTCGTGGGATGGATGGTTACCCTATTCGTTGCCTCATCCTTACTGAGATATCCTTCCACTCTCCTTTTACCTTCCAGTCTGCCCTTTACAATGCAGAGATAATACTTTCCCAGAGAGCGGTCCTTCAGTATCTCTGCCATCTCCTGCAATCCGAGCAGAGACTTCCCTGCAATCAATAAACCGCTGGTATTGCGGTCTAGTCGGTTACAGATACCGGGCTTAAAGCTGGCCAGCTGTTCCCTCGTCAGCTGCTTCGTGGTCAGCAGATAGGATAGCAGGTATTCCACCATGGATACATCCTCTTTCGCTGCCTTCTGAGACAGCTCCCCGATGGGTTTGTTCAATACAAGGATATGGGAATCCTCATATATAATATCCAGCTCGTGCTTAAGCTCCACTGCCTCCGTTGATTCTGTAAACTGTGCAATCGTCTCATCTGACAGAAATAAGGTGATCCGATCCTCCAATACCAGCTTCTCAGAGCCGTCAGCCTTCTTACCGTTCAACACGATATTCTTCTTACGAAGCATCTTATAGATAAAACTCTTCGGAGCCTTATTTAGTAGCTTCGCTAACAGCTTATCCAGTCTTTGACCTGCTTCATTTTGTTGTACATAAAAGTTCTTCATTGATTGATACGACCTACTCTTTAAGATATTTCATCCTCACGATCAGATACACCTTAGCTGCTAGATAACCTCTTTTAAGGAGCGAACATAATAGTCTGCCAGCCTTTGCTTCAAGTCATTGACCTCCTCGGAGAATTCATCATAGACAGCACAAACCTTCATGCCTGCATTCTTACCTGCCATAATTCCCTGAGGTACGTCCTCAAATACCAGGCATTTGGAGGGCTCTGCCTGCAGATCCTGTGCAACCAGAAGATAAATATCCGGTGAGGGCTTTCCCTTTTCCACCTCACAGGAGGTACGAATGGATTGAAAATATCCGCCCAGCTGATGCTTCTCTATAATCAGCTCCACCAGCTCCTTGGAATTGCTGGTTGCGATTCCGGCAGGAATTTGCTTACTGTTCAGATACTCAAGGAGCTCTCTTGCCCCTTCCTTTACCGGAACCTCATTTAAGTATTTCTCCCAGGCCATTGCATTCCAGTCACTCTTGATCTGGTCAAGACTATCCGGTAAATCAAATCGCTTCTTAAAATAGGTCGCTGTTTCAGAAAAGCTCATTCCCTCGATACAGCGTTGTAGATCCTCCGGAAATGACTTGCCAAAACGCCCGAGATACTCAATGTCAATACTTTTCCACATCCACATTGAGTCAACTAACGTTCCGTCCAAATCAAAAATCACTGCATCAATATCCTTTAACATATCCGTATCCATAATCCTCTCTGATGTAATTGATCTGTTGTAAATAGACAAATGTAACTCATCCTAATCGTCTTCGTAATGACTTTGTAAATCACCTATTGTAAATAATCTTTAAGACTTCTATTGATCATCCCAGTAATCAATCTACTGTTAGTAATCTACACAATCCGATGTACCAATCGCATGGATTATGCAGAAGTAATTCATCTGTGATAGATCGGATGATCCTTATAGAATCCTTCCTAGGAAAGCCCTTTCAGATAAGCGATTTCCTCCTCCGTAAGCTCACGGTATTCTCCCGGAGCCAGGGACGGATCCAGGGATAAGCCACCCATGGAGTTTCGCTTGAGATAGATCACTTCCTTCCCGACCGTCTCAAACATCCGCTTGACCTGGTGGAACTTGCCCTCCTGTATGGTAAGTTCGATTTCTGATATCTCATCGGAGTGTATGATGTGAAGCTTGGCAGGCAATGTGATATAATCCTCATCAATCTGTACCCCCTGTAAAAAGGCCTCCTGATCTAAGGCCGTAACCCTTCCTGCTACCCTGGCAAAGTAGACCTTGTCCACATGCTTTCGTGGGGATAGGAGCTGATGAGCCAGCTCGCCGTCATTGGTCAGGAGTAGTAGTCCTTCCGTATCCTTATCGAGCCGCCCAACCGGAAATAACTCCTTCCCCTCCGTATCCTTGATCAGCTCCAAAACCGTCCTGCTTACCTTATCCCTTGTTGCAGAGACAACTCCGGCAGGCTTATGAAGCATCAGATAGAGATAAGGTCGGTAGTTAACCTTCCTTTGATCAAAATACACTTCATCTCGGGAGAGCTCTACCTTCGTCTCAGGTTTTTTACAGATTTCCTGATTGAGACGAACTCTACCCTTCCGGATCCAGTCCTTAATCTCACTCCGAGTACCAATACCCATATCAGCCAGATATTTATCCAATCTTAACTGCTCTGTCATATTCTACTCCTTACAAACCATCCTCAAACAATATTCCGTCCGCTATAATACATATTCTATATCTTTACTATATCTTTAAGTGGCTGGGATACGAATGATACTTTCGTTCTACATCCATCTCCAGCCAGGCAGGTATTTATTCTTAAAGCTACCCTTCGCCATCTTGCCCCAGCCCAGGGGATATCCGTCCACACAAACCAGCTGCCAGCCATCCCCTACCCTATCTTCCGCTTCAAGCCCTTCACATTTCAGATAACGGATCGCCTCTCTGGAGCTTCCTAACAGGTGAAGCTGCTTCTCATACTCAGAGCTACTTAAGGCACTGGCCAATGCCTGTGCCGGTTCAAATCTTTGCTTCTTCATCTCTCCCAGCAGTAATCCCTGCCGAAGGATTCGAAGTCCCTTCGTATCGGGTAAGCCCTCCGGGATCATATAGATTCTGTCCTCCCGAACCTCCAGGCGCTGATAGAAATCGTCCTCCTCTAAACTGTTCCACTTTATATCCCGGAAGAACTCCTTCGCTTCCTCCGAAATGCCCTTCCCGATTTTGGAGGGTACTTTGGTAGAAAATTGCTCCATCGCTTTCTGTTCGGTTAGCGTCTGATTCCCCTTTTGAAGTAGGGCAATAAAATGTCCTTCTCCGTTCAGCTTATGGGGCCAAAGCCTAAGACAATGCTTCAACTCCTCCCGATATGGTGCATCCTCGGGAAGTCCCTCCACCCATTCCGGTTTACCAAAATCAAAGCCTTCATAGGAGATTCCTAATCTCTTCTGCTCCTCCACTGAGGGTATGGCATTTATCACTCGAAATTCAGGAAATTGCTCCAGAAGATATGAGATTGTTCCCTCATTCTCCTCCGGTGAAAAGGTACAGGTGGAATAGAGCATCATCCCGCCGGGCTTCAGCATCTTAGCCGCAAATAGAATGATCTCCTTCTGCAGCTTATTATAATATTCCACACCGTACTGCTCCCAATTCTTCATAATTGCCGGGGACTTACGAAACATTCCTTCCCCGGAGCAGGGAGCATCGATTAAAATCTTATCAAAATACTCAGGGAAATATTCATACAGCTTATTCGGAGCCTCTGACAGCACCAGGGCATTTCGGATTCCAAACAGCTCAATATTCTTAAGTAATGCCTTTGCTCTGGAATTACTAATGTCATTGGATACCAGTAACCCTTCACCGGATAGCTTTGCCCCCAGCTCCGTACTTTTACCTCCGGGGGCGGCACAGATATCCAGAACCCTATCCCCCTTTTGTACCGGCAGTAGGCTGGCCGGTGTCATGGCACTGGGTTCCTGGATATAATACAAACCTGCATAATAATAGGGATGTCTCGCCGGCTGCTCCTTTGTATCATAGTAATAGCCGTTAGCCACCCAGGGAATTCTCTTCAAAGGAAAAGGACAGAGCTTCTCGAATTCCTCCGGGGTTAGCTTCAGGGTATTTACCCGTATCCCGCCGTAATGCGGCTTGGAATAGCACTGTAAATACTCCTCGTACTCATCCCCCAGAAGCCTTCTCATCCTGTCCTCAAATTTCGTTGGTAAATTCATGAAATCACTCCGTCTTTCTGCAGTTCATTAAACTGCATATTATCGTAAGCTCTGCGCCCGGTATCTCTGTGAGATCAGATCCAGGTCCTTATTAAATCTCTCTAGCTCAGCCCGGTCACCCACCTGATAGATCCGGAAAAATTCATCCTGTATCTTAATTACCTCCTGCTTATTTGCAACCTTATAGAGATTCTGGATATTCGTCAGGATATCCGCTACAATATTCGCTTTAATGGTAAAGGAATTCTGAGCATCCATGATCTCATCTCGAACAACGCTCATTTCCCGGTCCAGAATCAAAATCGCTTCTGCTGCTGAGGAAAGGCGTTCCCTGATATGCTCCGGCATGTGTTTCTTATACTTATACCGAAGAGAATGCTCGATCGTAGCCCAAAAATTCATGGCAAGGGTACGAATCTGTATCTCTACCTGCAGCTCCTTGGTTCCCTGCAGAGTCTCAACATTATAATACACGATGATATGGTAGGAGCGGTAACCGCTCTCCTTCATATTATTGATATAATCCTTCTCACTCTTGATCCTCATATCGGACCGTTTCTTAATGATGTCTACCACCTTATAAATATCTTCAACAAACTGACAGATAATTCGGATCCCAGCAATATCTTCGATCTTTTCTTCAAAGTCCTTCAGATCAAGTTCCTTCTTCTGGGCCTTCTCCAAAATACTGGAAATGGTCTTGACCCTGCCGGATACCTGTTCTATCGGGGAATAGGCACCCACATGCTTATATTCTTCGATGATGTGGTTGAACTTGACAATCAGCTCATTGACTGCCAAGGCATAGGGATCCATGATTTCTCTCCATAGTTGTATCTCCATCAATTGTTTACCTCCCTATAAAACGTTTTTATGTTCCAGAGACGCTATCTTTCATAATATGACATATATAACGCAGCTATTCTTCTAAAGATAACATCATCATGGACAGCAGTGCAAAACCGGCTGTCTCGGTCCGAAGTATTCTTCTTCCTAATGTAATCGGAATAATCTTATTCTTCCTTGCCAGCTCGATCTCAGACTCTTCGAAGCCACCCTCCGGTCCGATCAGTATTCCGATGGAAGAGCCATTTTGCAGGCTTCCGATAATATCCTTGGTCAGCTGTATTCCGGAAGCATTCTCATAAGGTATCACGGCGGTATCCAAACCGGAAGCCTTTAACACCGCATCCTTATAACTTACCACCGGTAAAATCCGTGGAATATACCCTCTTCCCGATTGCTTGGCGGCACTTTCCGCTATCGCCTGCCACCGTTCCAGCTTCTTTTCTTCCTTCTTCTTATCCTCAAGCCTGACCACACATCTGGCAGTCATAACCGGTATAATCTCATATACGCCCAGCTCCACAGCCTTCTGGATAATCAGCTCCATCTTGTCCTTCTTCGGCAGCCCTTGGAATAACGTAATTCTCCCGGACAGCTCTGTTCCGGTATCCTGTATTGAGGTAATATCCGCTATAATTTCACTGTCAGACACCTTATTTATTATACAATAACAATCTTTTCCTTGTCCATTACAAATTATCATCGGATCGCCCTGTTTCATCCGCAGGACGTTCTTTATGTGGTTGACATCGGACCCAAGGATTGTAATCACATCCCCCATAATCTGATCCGGATTAATATAAAAGCGGTGCATAGGAAGGCTCCTTTATCTTAATTTTTTTGTAGTTTTTCTGTGAATAACCCAGAATATAAATGCGCTCATTCTACTTCATAGAATCGAAAGGGCTTCTCCGAGACACCTTCCAGGTATTGGTGAATTAGGCTGTCCCATACAAATTATTATACTACATTTAGAACATATGTTCAACACTTTATTTCATTCTATTCCGTTTAAGTCAAGCAGATTTTTATAGGTAAAATGTAAGTGAACTACGATATAAAATGTACTTTATATATTAATTTTCATAGTAGGTTGATTTTAAAGTACAAAGTGATATGATTTACTTGTTATTGGTTTTTACTAAAGGAAACTGCTTTAGGCTAAAATCTGAAGGGAAGCAAACAGATGCATAAAAATCTATTTACCATAGGAAGCTATTCCATTCTAACCTTATCACCCGATAATTACACGGATTGCCCCATCCTCTATACGCATCTTTCCGCAGAGGATGCAGAAGCGCTTATTTCGTTATTAGGGAATCACAGGTTCATACTCGCCGCGATTGATGGGGTTAATTGGGGCCAGGAACTGTCCCCCTGGCCTGCTCCGAGGGCTTTTCGGGGATAGCGAAGACAGCTGAATACTCTGATCATAAAGTAACCCACTCGAATATGTAGAGTTTTTGTTTCATAGGAAATGCTCCTCTTGTGGATGACAGTTGAATAATCCTGCTGTCGTTCCCCGAGAGGAGCATATTTTTAT
>JAEYRK010000049.1 GCA_023435645.1 Bacillota bacterium | reverse complement strand
TATATGCAATATCTTCCCTACTATCCTTTATCATGGGACTGATTACCACCGGGATTGCTCAGAAGGTTACCTATAAGCTCCGTAGAGAAATCTCCGAGAAGATTCATCGCATGCCGATGAACTATTTTGATAAGGTAACCCATGGCGAGGTCCTATCCCGAGTAACCAATGATCTGGATACCCTTGGTCAGAGCATGAACCAAAGCATGACGCAGCTGATTACCTCAGTGGTCAGTATTATCGGTATTCCGATTATGATGTTTCGAATCAGCGTTCCAATGACCCTGCTGGCCTTTCTGATTGTACCAATTTCCGTCATCTTCATGGGTGGAGTAATCAAGAAGTCCCAGAAGTATTTTAAACAGCAGCAGGAATATTTGGGCCATGTGAATGGTCAGGTTGAGGAGGTATTCGGCGGCCATGATATCGTAAAGGTGTATAACCGAGAGGAGGATGCCCTTCGGGAGTTCAATCACAGCAATGATAAGCTGTATGAATCCGCTTGGAAGTCCCAGTTCCTGTCCGGTATGATGCATCCGGTCATGCAGTTTGTCGGCAATCTCGGTTATGTCGGAGTTGCGATCCTGGGTGGATATCTGACAGTTCAGGGAAAAATACAAATCGGACAGATCCAGTCCTTCTTCCAATATATCCGTAACTTTTCGATGCCAATCTCCCAGCTTTCACAGGTGGCTAACATGTTCCAATCAACAGCTGCCGCTGCGGAACGGGTTTTTGAGTTCTTAGAAGCCGAGGAGGAGCAGCCCACCACGGACCAGCCGCTTTCCATTGAGGGGCTGAATGGGTCTGTTGAGTTTAAGCATGTGAACTTCGGCTATACACCGGATAAAATCATTATCAATGACTTCAGCGCGAAGATCTCAGACGGACAGAAGGTGGCAATCGTCGGTCCGACCGGTGCCGGAAAAACCACAATGGTGAAGCTTCTTATGCGCTTCTATGATGTCAATAAGGGTGAGATTTTGGTCGATGGCCATAATGTCAATCATTTTGAACGCAGTGAGCTCAGGAAGATGTTCGGAATGGTATTGCAGGATACCTGGCTGTTCAATGGAACCATTATGGAGAATATCCGCTACAGTAAACCGGATGCCACAGACGAGGAAGTCATTCGGGCAGCGAAGGCAGCCCATGTCCACCATTTCATCAGCACTCTGCCCGATGGATATCAGATGGTATTGAACGAGGAGGCCAGCAATGTATCCCAGGGCCAGAAGCAGCTGTTAACGATAGCTCGGGCCATTCTGGCAGATCCGAAGATTCTGATTCTTGATGAAGCTACCAGCTCAGTGGATACCAGAACCGAGATACAGATACAGAAGGCTATGAACAATCTGATGAAGGGCAGAACCAGCTTCATCATTGCCCACCGTCTCTCTACCATCCGGGATGCAGATCTAATTCTGGTTATGAATGAGGGTGATATCGTTGAGCAGGGTAGTCACGAGGAGCTACTGGCTAAGGGTGGCTTCTATGCAAAGCTGTATTATTCTCAGTTCGAGCATAGCGCATAGTAATCGCTTTAAGGTAATGGCTCATACGCGTGACACAGCCATAGGAAATACACAATTCTCCGATAGGCGCCGGTCCGGTTCCTATCGAAAAAAAGTACTCATACGAATATCGTTTCTCAGGGAGGGAACATGGATAAAGCGAGCCGCTATTTTGGAATTAAGCTGACTGTGGAAGAGAAGAAAAAAATGCTGGAGGATATCGTCTACTACTTCGAGACCGAACGGGAAGAGAAGCTGGGTATCCTCGCATCAGAAAGCATCTTGGACTTTTTTATGGACACCTTGGGAACTCATATTTACAATAAGGCCTTGGATGATACTAAGCTTTGGTATGGCCGCAGGATGGAGGATATAGAAGCAGATTTCTATACCCTGTATAAATCCTAAGGGCGAGCATGCAATACGATAAGGACAAATGTAAAAAACGCAAAGGCATAATCTCTGAGATAAGCCTTGAAAATGAAATACGGAGCCTTGGTTTCCGCGAAAATCGCGGTGTTCCAAGGCTCCGTTATTATTGTAAACCATACTGCATTCAATTCAAATCCTTATTGGCCTTTGCCGCCTCAATCTGTTCCGCCAAGTCATTGAGATATACCCAGCGTTCCATTTTCTCCTCCAGCTGTTGAACCAGCTTACCCTTATGGATCATAAGCTCATTCAGCTTGGTATATTCCGTCGCTGCCATCTCTATTTGAAGCTCTGTTTCCTCTATCTCATGCTCCAGCTGAGCAATCTCCTCATCAATGGTTTCGAATTCCTTCTGCTCCTGGTAAGAGAATTTCAGCTTATTACTTTTCTGCTTCCAGGAAGCCGTACCGGTGCTCCCCTGTTCTGTCGTGCTTCCACGGCCTGTCGGGATAGCCTTGGCCGCTTCCTCCTCTTCCTGCAAGCTTCTTGCGAGTTTATAATCAGAGAAATGCCCTTCATACTGACGGATATAGCCCTCCCCTTCAAAGGAAAAGATCCTGGTCGCCACCTTATCAAGGAAATAACGATCATGAGATACAGTAACAACAATCCCACCAAACCGGGACAGATAATCCTCTAAAATCGTCAGGGTCTGGATATCCAGATCATTGGTCGGTTCATCGAGAACCAGGACATTGGGTGCTTCCATCAGAACCTTCAGAAGATAGAGTCTTCTTTTCTCTCCTCCGGACAGCTTGGAGATCAGGGAGTATTGCATGGAGCCGGTAAACAGGAATTTCTCGCACATCTGTGAGGCCGTCACCGTGCCCTCTGAGGTTTGGATATACTCTGCTGTATCTCTGATATAATCAATTACCTTAAGACTTTCATCCATATATTCATTCTCTTGGGAGAAATACCCCAGCTTAATCGTAATACCCATATCCACTGTTCCGGTATCCGGCATCAGCTTACCGGTTAGGATGTTTAAGAGGGTGGACTTCCCACAGCCATTGGGACCGATGATGCCGATTCGGTCCCCCGGAAGCAAAATGTAGGTAAATTCCCGGATTAGTGTCCGACCCCCATAGGCCTTACCAATATCCTTTAGCTCCACTGTCTTCTTCCCAAGTCTGGAGGAGATCGCGTTAATCTCCACCTTACCATCCGCCTCCAGTATCTTCCGATCCCTTAATTCCTCAAACCTCTGAATATGTGCCTTCTGCTTCGTGGACCTGGCTCTCGCTCCCCTCTGCATCCATTCCAGTTCGATGCGGAATAAACTCTTCGCCTTCCGCTCCGTGGCTGCTACCATCTCCTCCCGTTCCGCTTTCAGCTCCAGGAATTTGGAGTAGTTCGCTGAATAGGAATAGAGACTGCCACGGTCAATCTCAAGGATTCTATTGGTAACCTTATCTAGGAAATAGCGATCATGGGTAATCATGATATAGGCACCGCGGTATTTCCTCAGATAATCCTCCAACCACTCCGACATCTCACTGTCCAAATGGTTCGTGGGCTCATCCAGCACCAGAATCTCAGCCGGGGTCAGCAGGGTACGGACCAGGGCAGCCCTCTTTCTCTGCCCGCCGGATAATAGCTCTGGGGAAGAACTTGTATCCACAATCCCCAGCTTCACCAGCATGGCGTGGGCCTCTCCCTCCAGATTGCGGTATTCCTCCTCAGCCTTCTGATTTAACACCACGTTCTGCAGAATGGATAGGCTATGATCGAAAACCGGTGTCTGAGGCAGATATGAAATCCTTACCTTTTTACCGCGGGTAAGTATTCCGGTATCCGGCTCCTCCATCCCCGCAATGATTTTCAATAGCGTCGATTTGCCGGTGCCATTGATACCGATCACACCGATCCTGTCACCCTCATTGATACCGAGGCTCACCTGATCAAACAGTACACGTTCTGTATAGCTTTTGCTCATATTCTCTATGGTTAATAAATTCATTTTATCCCGGACCTTTCTATATGAATCGTACTCTGAAGCCTAATTGCAAACACCGAAGCACTGCCTAATGGATCGAGTACCAGCCAGACAAATTGCCCGTTTATCGTACCATACTCCCTTAAAAAAGTCTATATGATTTCTAAGTACCGGGTATCTACTATATACCAGGCTCTACGATGTAGCAGGCTCTACAATGTATCAAGCTCCTTACGCATTTTCCCGCAGGAAAATGCCGGATAGCGTTCTGATTCTATCCGGCATATCAATGTTCTTATCTATTACTTACGATCATGCATACTACTCATGCTTAAAGTTCTTAACCAAGAGGAATTCCTCCTGAATCTCCTTAGAGGGTGCCTCAGTCAAAAGAGATACTACCACAATGGCAATACAGGAGAACAGGAAGGCAGGGAATAATTCATAGATAGCAAAGGCCCCACCCAGCTTACTGATTACCATATTCCATAGGAATACCATTCCTCCACCTGCCAGCATGCCTGCGACAGCACCTGCCTGTGTAATCCGCTTCCAGAACAGGGAGAACAGAATCACCGGTCCAAAGGTGGCTCCGAAGCCCGCCCAGGCAAAGGAAACTACGGTAAAGATGATACTATTCTTGTCCAGTGCAATGATAGCCGCTACGATGGCAATCACAATCAAGGTTGCGCGAGACATCCGTAATACCTGCTTATCCGAGGCATCCTTATGAAAGATACCATGGTAGATGTTCTTAGAAAATGCGGAAGCAGCAATCAGCAAATAGGAGTCAGAGGAGCTAATCGTTGCTGCCAGAATACCTGCCATAACAAAGCCTGCAATAATCGGAAGGAAGAAGCTGTTGGACAACAGAATGAAGATGTTCTCTGACTCACTCTTCGTAAGCAGCTCTGCAGGATACAGCACTCTTCCGATGATACCGATGGCTACCGCAGCCATAAGGGAGATAAAGCACCAGATTGTTGCTATTCTCCTGGATCTTTTTAGTTCATTCGGCTTCTTAATCGCCATGAACTTCAGTAATACCTGAGGCATGCCGAAGTATCCTAAGCCCCAGGATAGTGTAGATATAATGGTGAGCAGTCCATACCTTCCGGCCTCACCGAATAACGGAGCTCCTGCTCCTGAGAGCTGCTGAATCTTGCTTGCTTCATCCACAACCGGGCTTGACTGTCCGAAGAAATCAAAGAAACCAGGAATCGCTTTGGCATTATCGATCACATCACCGATTCCGCCGGCATTGATAATACCCATAATCAGAACCACCGTCAAAGCAGAGATCATAACAATACCCTGCATGAAATCCGATGCACTTTCCGCCAGGAAGCCGCCGATAAAGGTATATACCACAACAAACAATGCGCCGAGCAGCATCATGATTATATAATCCGCATCAAACAATGCACTAAAGAGCTTACCTACAGCAACAAAGCAGCTGGCTGCGTATACGCTGAAAAATATCAATATAAAGGCTGCTGCAATTGTTAGGATTACCTTCTTCTTCTCTTTGAACCGATTGCTGATAAAATCCGGAATTGTAATGGCATCTCCCGCCACATGAGAATAAGTGCGCAGTCTCTTGGCCACAAAAAGCCAGTTCAGATATGTACCAATAAATAATCCGATAGCGGTCCAAATGGCTTCACTGAGACCGAACCAATAAGCCACACCGGGCAAACCCATCAATAGCCATCCACTCATATCAGAGGCCTCTGCTGACATGGCAGTAACCCAGGGACCCAGAGATCTTCCTCCGATCAGATAATTGCCACTGCTTTCATTGGCTCTCTTCGCATAATGCAAGCCTATGCCAATGACTGCGCCGATATAGATCGTCATGGCAATAATAATCTGTACCTTATCAAAACCCATAAATTACCCTCCCTATCTTAAGTGCTTGTAACCAAGCTTTTCTAGTATCAATTGTATTACATATTTATTCATTTGTATAGTATAAATTTTATCATAGTAATGTGGTGCAATGTTATCTTGCAAAAGTAGAGGGCTACGCTATGTCCTACTGCCGGGTGATATAAGAGCCTTAACAGGAAAAACCCCGGCCATTCCTGGTTCCGGCAGGGCTTCCCCTACCTTCTCCGGGCATAAACCGAGGTTTACATTGCTATATAATATTCATAACATGTCTTATAAATATACTATCTGCGGATAATTTCCTCTCTGCCGGGACCGTTGGATACCAGAGTAATCGGTACTTCGATTTCCTTCTCGATGAATTCGATATAATTCCTGCAGTTTTCCGGAAGCTCCTGATAGTTTCTGATGCCTCTGAT
>JAEYRK010000013.1 GCA_023435645.1 Bacillota bacterium | reverse complement strand
TCCTGTATTTCGTGATAATGCTTCTTTCAATTTCCTGATATTTTTCCATTCTTTTACCGCTTTCTATTGTTTAAATCACCGATCACTGAATAAGTTCTAGCTCCATGATCCGTCCCACGAGTAAATTCTCTGTGAACTCTCTGCATCCTATATTATCTGGCCAGCCTCTGCTTCCTATGTTATCCAACCAGCTTCTTGTAACAGGCATCGAAGGCCTGAAGAAAGAAGGCGAGCTCCTCCTGTGTCGTCAGATGACTCAGACTGATTCTCCAGGAGCACATTGCATTCTTCTTATCCTTGGTAATGGCATAAACCGGCCTGGAGGGGGTATTCAATACCGAACAGGCTGATTTCACAGATACGCAAATACCTTCCTCTTCCAGAGCCTGGGTAAACTGTACCGCTTTTACACCCTGCACACTGAGATTCAGGATATGGGGGATCGAATACCCGGTACTGTTAAAGCGTACCTTTTGATAGTTGGATAACCTCTGCTTCAATTGTTCCTGTAATCCGTGAATGTAGGAATATCGATCTTCCAAACATCCGAGGGCCAGTTTTAGAGCCTTACAGGCTGCAGCAGCCATAGCTAAATCCGGAGTGCCGCTGCGATACAGTGTGGTACTGTTGCCTCCATGGATCAGTGGCTCCAATATGATGTTATCCCTTTTAATCAAAAAACCGGAGCTGTTTAATCCGTAAAATTTATGAGGCGCAAAGGTGATACAGTCCGCCTTATCCGAACTAAACTCTATCTTTCCGACCGCCTGAGTTGCATCCGTATGGAAGCGGCAATTCGGATATTCCCTTAAAAGAGTATTGATCTCTTCGATTGGCTGCCTGATCCCCAGTTCGCTATCCACTGCACAGACAGAAACCAAAGTAGTATCCTTTCTTAGAAGCTCCTTCAAGTGATCGAGATCAACCAGACCATCCTTGGTAAGCTCCACCAGATCAATTTCATACCCCTGGGTTTGCAGATGGGTCAGGGCCCCACTGACAGATGGGTGCTCGAGGCAGGTAGAAATGATATGCTTCCCGTTCTGTCTGTTTGCATGAGCCAGTCCCTTGATCGCCAGATTATTGGCCTCACTGGCTCCGGAGGTATAGATAATCTGCGAGGGCTGTACCTTCAGCAGTCCGGCAATCTCTGCCGTTATTTTCTCCAGCCGTTCCTTTGCCTGCACTCCGAGCCGATGCTTTGCATTCGGGTTAGCCAAGGTCTGTCTGCATTCCTCAAAATAGCAATTCAGCACCTCGACCTCCACCGGAGTGTTAGCGGCATAATCAAAATATATCATAGGATCACCCGTTCCTTTATATCGTGCCTGACCGTTACCCTTATAACATTCCGGCACCGATCACTTCAGACTGTATGAAATCGCCATAGCTCCTATTGCCGATCCCATATCCTCAGTCCGAAGGTTATAGTCATAAGAATACCCCGCTTTTATGCGGAAAGCGGGGTTTTACCACGGAAATATTATAAGAAAAAATTCCTACTATGTCAATAGAGTTTATACGCAGATCAATACAGTTGGATCTATCAGTATCGTGCTGTAGCTTATGAATTGCTGTAATTTAAGAAGCTGCCGTATTTTCATACGACAGCTCGGCTTTTACTTCACTTCTTCAAATTCATCCTTGCTAACTCCACATACGGGGCAAACCCAATCCTCGGGGATATCTTCCCACTTAGTGCCGGGTGCTATTCCGCCATCCGGATCACCTAACTCTTCATCATAAATGTAACCACATGCTGTGCATTCATATTTTTTCATAGCATACCTCCATTTAATCATATTATTAGCTATACCTAACATATATATGTATACCACAAAACGGGACAAAGCTCAAGATTTTAAATCAGAGTTTTGTGCTGTGATAATTCCTACTTAACAAAATCAATACATATGATATAATAAAATGGTAAATGATAACATATCAAAAGTAGCCATTATCACCGGGCTACAAAAAAAGGAGGTATAATCTATGAAGGCTTCAATTGACCGTGATGGTTGCATCGGCTGCGGACTCTGTGCAGATACCTGCCCTGAGGTTTTTCGTATGGATGATGAAGGGCTGGCAGAGGTGTATACGAATCCGGTTCCCTCCGGTGCAGAGGATTCTGCAACCGAAGCTGCGGACGGATGTCCTGTCAGTGTAATAACCGTAGAGTAATACATAGAGCACAAAGGGCCAGCTAGGCTGCCAAAGTCGCTAAAAAAGCGCCGGATTTCTCCGGCGCTGATTTTATTGTTATGACGGGTCAACCGATCGTCGGTTCATCCGGTATTATTTTGTTTCCATGATATACTGGTTCAGGATGCTTTCCAACATTTCCTGTCTGCCGGATCTATTCTGTGATGCACCGTTCTTTAACGCATAAGCCTCTAATTCCTTGAAGCCCACCTTACCGTCAATGATATCCTTACCGATGCCGCTCTTCCAGCTTGCATAACGCTCATCCTTGAAGTTTTCAAATACCTTATCCTCCATGAGCTTAGCAGCAACCTTTAAGCCTCTTGCAAAGGCATCCATACCTGCGATGTAAGCATAGAATAAATCATCATCCTCGAAGGAAGCACGACGAACCTTGGAGTCAAAGTTCAGACCGCCCTTAGTTAAGCCGCCTGCCAGCAGAATCTCATACATAGCAAGGGTTGTATCATAAACATTGGTCGGGAACTGATCCGTATCCCATCCAAGCATCGGATCACCGGTATTAGCATCCACACTACCCAAAACTCCGTTGATTCTGCTCATATTAAGCTCGTGCTGGAAGGTGTGCTGTGCTAAGGTTGCATGGTTTGCTTCAATGTTCATCTTGAAGTAATCCTGCAGGTTGTATTTTCTTAAGAAGGAAAGTACAGTTGCTGTATCAAAATCGTACTGATGTTTTGTAGGTTCCTTCGGCTTAGGCTCGATTAAGAACTGACCGGTGAAGCCGATCTCCTTCGCATAGTCAACTGCCATCTGTAATAATCTAGCCAGATTATCCAGCTCTAAACCAGTATCTGTATTCAGTAAGGTCTCATAGCCTTCACGACCGCCCCAGAATACATAGTTGACACCGCCTAAATCCTTGGTGATTTCCATAGCCTTCTTGATCTGTGCTGCTGCATAGGCAAATACGGTTGCGTTGCAGGAGGTTCCTGCTCCATGTACGAATTTGTCATCGCTGAAGGCATTTGTTGTTCCCCATAAGCACTTGATGCCGGTACGTGCCATCTCTTCCTTAATCACAGCAACGATCTCATCTAAGTTCTTGTTGGTCTCCTCTAAGGTTGCACCTCTGGGTGCGATATCTGCATCATGGAAGCAGAAGAAGGGAATCTGCAACTTCTCCATCAGTTCGAAGGATGCATGTACTCTTTCCTTTGCTCTATGCATAGCATCTGCGGTATTGTCCCAATCACGGTGCATGGTTGAGCCACCAAAGGGGTCATTACCCATATAGGTAAGGGTGTGCCAGTAAGACATAGCAAATCTCAGGTGCTCCTTCATGGGCTTGCCCATAATTACTTCATCGGGATTGTAGTATCTGAAGGACAGGTTGTTTTTACTCTGAGGTCCTTCATAATTGATTTTACCAACTTTAAAATAAGCCATAAATCATTTTCCTCCTTTTATGATTGAATTTCATTGATTACTTCAGTTTCTTATTCATACCTATGGCAGGTTCTTCTCAGGCATAGGCTTTCACATAGATGAAACATGCTAGCATTATCCTTCGCAGTTCTGATATTTCTATACACAAGATTAAGGATAATTCATTACTGTGCTGCCTAAGATAGGAATTCTACATTATGGTATTCTTATGTTTAAGATCCAGACAAAACACCTAAAATTAAGAATTGTTCGTCCTGATTTCATTATAATTTATTTTGGCAAATATATCAACCACTAATTTGTAAACTTATTAAACTAATTCAAAATAATTGAGTGCTCCATTGAAAACAGTTCGGTTTTTTGCTGTCGAAATATGAAAAAAATAATGGTAAACTTATTATATTATTATATTGACAATAGCGTGTGCCATACAGTATAATGAATCTGGAGGTGATTTAGGTGTCCAAACAAGAAGATATTATATCCGGATTAATTCTGGAGCTCCGGAGAGGAACCATCGTGTTAAGTGTACTCAGTCAGCTATCCTCCCCCCTATATGGTTATTCCTTGGTTCAAAGACTTAGTGATTGCGGAGTTCCGGTGGAAGCCAATACCCTATACCCGCTGCTCAGACGCCTGGAGAAGCAAGGATTACTAAACAGCGAATGGGAAACCTCAGGTACGAAGCCCAGAAAGTATTATATTACAACTGAGCTGGGCAGGAAGGTATACGAAGAGCTACAAGCCCACTGGAAGCATATGGTGACTGAGATGAATCAATTAATGGAAAAGGAGGATGATGACCATGAATAAAAAGAATTACGAAGATGAAATGATTGAGCGATATATCTATCAGGTAATGAAGAACCTTCCGGCAAGGTCCAAGGATATTGAAGATGAAATCAGAGGGTTGATCTATGATATGCTTGAGGAAATATCCAAGGAACAGCCCCCCTCAAAGGAAGCAGTTGATCAGGTACTTACCAAACTGGGCAATCCTGCCATGCTGGCAGAAAACTACCGGGGAAAGACAAGATACTTAATCGGTCCTGAAATATATCCAACCTACCTGATGATTCTAAAAATTGTCCTGCCCACCGTCTTTCTGGCAATGAGTGTCGTATCCGTCATTGAGCTTCTGACGGACGGAGGACAGGTATGGTATCATTATCTGGGTAAATGGTTCAACAATATGTGGAGTGTCCTAATCGGATCCTTTGCTTATGTTACGGTGATATTTGCCATCTTTGAGCGCAGGGGCATCCATACAAAGGAGCTTGCCTCAGAGTGGGAGGTCTCCTCTCTTCCACCTGTACCTAAGGCAGATACGGTCATTTCCTTCGGTGAATCCATTGTAGGGGTTATATTTCATATCATCCTGATGATTCTGTTGGTTTCTGCTCCGCAGCTTTTCGGTGCCTTTATCATGGAACAGGGCAAATTGGTTAGCACACCGATTTTTGACCTTGAGGTATTACAACGGCTCCTTCCTTTATTCTTAGTGAGCATTGCCTTAGGCATCCTAAAGAGCGCTTATGGTCTGGTGGAACGAAGCTACAATATCCGTTATCTGATTGTCCATACAGTATGCAGTCTGATAGAGTTGCTCCTTACTGTCATCATCTTTGCAGGCTATCCAATCTGGAATCAGGCGTTTCCAGATATCTTCAGGAATGTACCAGCCTTCAGAGACATCTGGGATGCTGTTACTTCGAATTTTGTAATTATCCTCATTATCATATTTGTGATTGAACTTGCAACGATACTATACAAAACCTTTAAGAACTCAATGAAATAATATCTTGTGATCTTGCAACAAGAAAAACATAAAAAAGGCATCTATCCTCTCCTGACGCAGGTTTACAGACTACCGGTTCAATCGAACAAGCCGGTTTCGCTGATGATATCCTGAATAAAGGAAGTATAGGTGCCTTTCTACTACCAACGTTCCTCCAGCAGCCTGCGTACATTCAATTGTCCCCAGCCCTGTTTCTCCCAGTGCTGTCCCAAATCGACCGCACTGTTTCTTAGCATCAGCTTAACCTCACGATTATTCATCTCAGGATGAGCAGATAAAAGCAGTGCAATCGCTCCGGATACGACCGGAGTTGCCATGGAGGTTCCGCTCTTGATTGTATACATCATCGGATTATCAGTCTGTTGATATTTCATCCCTGCGTTCTTATTCAGAAATCTGCTGATATTGCAGGATATGATATTCGAACCCGGTGCTACAATATCCGGCTTCTTGATACAATAGGGTGTCGGTCCCCGTCCGGAATAATCCTTTGCACGGGTTCCGAACACTTCTACAGCAATATTATCATCCGAGGACCCCACCGTTATTACCTTTCTGCTGATGCCCGGGGTTGAGATTGACATTGGTCCGGGTCCATTATTTCCTGCTGCAACGACAACAACGATACCGCTGTCCCATACAGCATTCACCCCCTGAACCAGGAGGGAATTCTCATCCAGACTTTCCTTCGCAGCTGTTCCAACACTAATATTAACGATCCTGATATTATATCTCTTGCGATTATCGATGATCCACTGTAATCCTGCCAGAACATCGGAGATATTCCCATCCCCCCGCTGGTCAAGCACCTTCACTACAATAAAATGACATTCAGGGGCGACGCCTGTATACTTCCCCTTGGAGGAATATCCGTTTCCCCCGATGATACCTGCTACATGAGTACCGTGACCATTATCATCATAGGGCTCTTGCCTGCCATTGAGGAAATCCTTGAAAGCTATTACCCTGTTTCTCCCTTCAACGAAATCCTTGTGAAGGCAAATTCCAGTATCAACGATTGCAACACCGATTCCCTTACCGAGGTAACCACGCTCATGGGCCCAGCGGGCTTCTATAATATCACTTACGCGATTCATCTGAGCCGTGATATGGGTATCCATCTCCACGCTGATTAGCCCTTCCAAATCCTTGACATGAGTAAGCTGGCTCTCATAGATCTCAATCACATAGGCATCAATCATTGGCAGCTTATATTTTATATGCCCAAGGTTTTCAATGGTTTCCAGTCTATTTTCATAATCGCTGCAGTGTATAATTAACTGGATCTTATTCTCCTTATCCATCACAAAGCTCCATCGCTTTTTTATCATCCTATTCGGGGAGCTTTTACAATATACTTTGCCTTATGAACCGATTTTTTGATTCATTCTTCTGTATTCGGAGGGGGTCAAGCTAAGCCCTTTTTTAAATGCCTTGCTAAAATAGCTAATATCATGAAACCCTGTCCTGTCACAGATCTCTTCTATCGAAAGCTCCGTATCCCGAAGCATCGTAGAAGCCATATTCAACCTGAGCTGGATCAGGTATTGATTGATGGATTTACCGGTATGCTTTTTAAAATCACTCAGCAGTGTAGTACGATTCGTATGAAATTCCTCTGCCAGTTTCTCAATGGTTATTTTCTGGTTATAGCAGGTCTGGAGATGATAGATTACGTCCATAGCCATTTTGGAGGGACCCTGATAAAATTGAAGGCTTCGTACCGGTTCATCCCTCTCCTCCTGACGGACCAGGCAGAATAGAATCTCATACAGATAGGACCGGCTCCGACAGGGCCAGATGGTCGTATCCTGTTTGTTAAGAAGCTCCTTCATCAGCTTCAGCTTCTGGCCTGTCACCTCAAGGTCCATTGCCCTAAGTGGTAATATTTTAAGGTTTAGACCTGCATCATGCCGGAATTGATTCAAATAATACAGATCCTGGTAGGAGGATTGTGGTAGAGCCGGGCTGGGATGGTTCACCTCCTGGAAGGTGAATTCCGTATTAATCACCATAGGCCGAAATAACAGGATGGTAAGTTCAGCGCCCTGCTTTCCAAGGAGCTCCATCCTGTCCAGCTCATTCAGACAGATTGCGTAGGAGCCCGTCAGCACCAGCTCCTTCTGCTCCAGCATAAAATGGCAGGTCCCCGACTTGATAAAGATCACCTTATAATAATCTGCAGCCTCCGGTTCCGATAAAACAGTAATATCCTCTGTTACGGATGCCGCGAATAAATAACCCTGAAAATAATTCACACCCAGTGTATCAAAGCGCATAACAACACCTGCCAATCAAGTTAATATTTTACAAAATATTATAATGAAGGGCAGGTGAAATGTCAAATGAAAGGAGCTTTTCGTCAGCT
>JAEYRK010000008.1 GCA_023435645.1 Bacillota bacterium | reverse complement strand
ATACTGTTCCGGCTATTCAATACCATAATCCTTCCACTTCTTTGGTCCTGTTTATCTCATGTGATCCATCTGCTTCTTCCTATTCTCCTGTCTTTCCTTAGCATTTTGAAAGGATTGACCGTCCATACGATCGGCATTGTGATTCAGATATCCTTCCGCATACAAGAAGCGTTTCTGTGTATTCTCAAACTGACGATTTTTTGCATTTTCGCCATGGGACAGAATATCCTTCAGGTCTTCAATCTCCTGTTTCCGTTCCCTCTGAATTTCCACCGCATGCTCTATATTCTCTTGGGAAGAAGAAATACCGGAATGTTCTTCGAGATGGCGTTCCGTTCTGGTCTTCTTCTCAACCAGATTACAAAGATGTTCCACCCGGCGTTCATTTTCTAAGCTCTTATTCACCCTGTGCTCTCCGTTATTCATAGTTACCTCCATATGCCTGCTATGCCCTCACGCCCAAAAATAGAGAATTTGTATTCTCAGCATTATTTTCTCCGATGCTTCCTTTTAATATACTTTTTTGAAGCATCCATGAAGTAAGCTTCATGGAATATCATGAATACCATTCCATAAGGATAGGAAATTATTTCAAACTTTTATATGAATTCGGCTTTTATCCTTGGGTTAAAGATTCATATCCTTTGATGACCTCACTGTTTACTGCTTATATGATTAGTCTATCCAAGTTATGCATAGATTTGAATGAAATTAAATTTATATAACGACCTCTGTAAGGGATTCCTTCTTGTTTTGCAGAACATTGCCGCTTTCCTTCCGACTCCTGATATAATAAAACATATACTGTTGTACGATACCCGCGTACCCGCTGTAGGGTGCTGTATCAAAGCTGTTCCCATATACCTCTGTCAATATTCTCCGGATCCAGACATCCACCGGAAAGGCCTCGATATGGTGCAATCCATAGAGAGAAACACAATTGGCAACCTTTTCTCCCACTCCGTGAATACCCTGTAGGACTCTTAGGGCTTCGGCATGACTGGCCTTTTTCAGTTCCTCAAGATTGACGGTACCTTCTGCTACTGCTCTGGCTGCACTTAGAATATAGCTGTCACGGTATCCCAGCTTCAGCTGCCTTAAGTCTTCCTTTTTTGCTTCTGCTAGCTGCTCCGCAGTCGGAAAGGCATAATGGACCATGCCGGTGATCTGATCTGCGATACATGCTCCATACCTCTCGCAAATCCGCTCAATACAGGCCTTAATCGAGGGAATGTTCTTATTCTGGGATATAATGAAGCTGATCAGCATCTCAAAGGGCTCCTGCCTTAGGATTCGAATCCCACTGCCATTTTTTACAGCTCTTCTCAGAAAATCATCACTACTCTGGGATAGACTGCTTACAATGGTTTCATAATCATAATCCAAATGGAAATAGCTCTTCCATATTGCATCAAAGTCCTCTTCGGTACAGTGAAGCTCCAGCGTATCCTCCTTCTGTTGGCTGATTTCCAGATATCGTCCGAAGGCGATCAAGGAATACTTCCCATTTCCTATGGGATTCATACGGAAGCATTGTCCCGACTCTGCAATCTGTTGAATATTCAGATGTTTTGTTTGAAGTATCATCTCAATCCACCCTTCTTTCCTGTGGTATTACACTGTTTCCCATGGTCCTTAATAGTACCCTTTGACGACCTGCATGCCTGAGGTGAGATCACAAGTCTTGTACCCACCCTTTACGAATTAATTATAAGATGATTCATGAAAGCAGACAAGTGCTTCCTCCCTGTAATAATATGGGTCACTTCAACCCCAATCCCTTTCTCAACTGCCGAACAGTCCTCATAATAGAATAGCTTGTTGCTTTGGTAAGATTTTGCTCTGTGACTTTTTCTGCAAATAGTTATCCTATGGATCAGATTACAGTGTACACAAATGGAATTACTATGTTAAAATGGAAAAAAACAGATGATTCGATTGGAGGATAATGCTATGGAAACAAGACCCTATCTTTCCTGGGAGCTGATTGGGGATTTCATGACCGCAGTATTTGCCAAGCTAGGGGTTCCGCAGGAGGAAGCAGCCCTCTGTGCAGATGTACTCATGGAAAGTGACCGGAGAGGAATTGAAAGTCATGGAAGTAACCGATTTAAGGCTATCTATGTGGACCGTATCCTTGACGGTATTCAAAAGCCCGTTACTGAATTTGAGATTCTAAGGGAAACAGCTACGACAGCTGTGGTGGATGGTCATGACGGGATGGGAATGGTTGTCGGATATAAATCCATGCAGATGGCAATTGAAAAGGCCAAGAAGTATGGAATGGGGATGGTTGCCGCCAGAAATTCCACTCATTACGGAATCGCCGGATATTATGCTTCCATGGCGGTAAAGGAAGGATTAATCGGTATTACCGGAACCAACGCTCGCCCTTCCATTGCCCCCACCTTCGGAGTAGAAAATATGCTCGGCACCAACCCATTGACCTTCGGAATGCCAACTGACGAGGAGTTCCCTTTTATTCTGGATTGTGCGACCAGCATTACACAAAGAGGCAAGATAGAATATTATGCCCGAACCGGGATGGCAACACCTGAGGGCATGGTAATCGGAGAGGACGGTACGGCATTGACTGACAGCAAGCAGATCCTATCCGATCTTACCGCAGGAACCGCAGCATTGGCTCCCTTAGGAGGAATCGGGGAAGAACTGGCAGGATATAAGGGCTATGGTTATGCAACTGTAGTAGAGATTCTGTCTGCCGCTCTACAGGCAGGGAGCTACCTTAAGCTATTGAACGGAATCAATGAGCAGGGAGATAAGACCCCCTATCATCTCGGACATTTCTTCCTGGCAATTGATCCGGAGGCTTTTCTGGGTCTTGAAGCCTTCAAAAAGACTACCGGTGATATCCTGCGCGGGCTTCGCGCCTCCAAGCTTGCACCCGGAGAGGAACGTATCTATACTGCCGGCGAGAAGGAATATCTTGTATGGCTGGAACGGAAGGATAAGGGTGTACCCGTTGGAGAAGAGGTACAGAAGGAATTCCTGAAGGTAAGAGATATGCTCGAAATACCTATGGTATTCCCATTTGAGGCCGAAGCCTAACCTCTATCGTTATTAGTCCGAGCTTTCATCTGAGGACACGTTGGTATTTTTTCATTGTAAATATCTACAAAAGAATCATATATTTGCCGATCATTTTTATGCTTTCAGTTGATTGACAGATGGCTGTAAATTATATATAATTACAGCTGACAAGACAGCTAACAATACTGCTTAGGCTGTCGGCCATGAAACGAGTTCATGAAAAGGAAGGTAGATTATATGACTAATCAAATAAATAAAGTCAAAACAATGACAATCGCCGCATTACTCTGTGCAGTCGGCATTTTGATACCGATGTATTTCCCCAAGATACAACTGGGACCTGCATCCTTTACACTGGCCAGCCATGTACCGATCTATATCGCTATGTTTATCTCACCGGTAGTGGCTCTCTCTGTTGCTGTGATTACAGGTTTCGGCTTTCTCTTTGCCGGCTTTATTCCTGTCATCGTACTCCGTGCGTTCTCTCACCTAATCTTTGTCGCAGTAGGCTCTTACCTGCTGAAGAAGAACGGAGCCATGCTTAACAATACCAAGACTGCCGCCTTGTTTTCCCTTGGAATCTCCCTTCTTCATGCACTTGCCGAGGTTTTCGTTGTGAGCTATTTCTATTTTGGGGGTAACATAGCAGAAGCATATCTGGAGAACGGTTATGTCACCTCTGTCCTCTTACTGGTCGGTGTCGGCGGCTTAGTCCACAGCATGGTGGACTTATCCATTGCAGCCTTTGTATGGAAGCCGATTCAACAGGTGGTAAGTATCCCTGCCAGTGTGAAAATCAGAACCAAATTTGCAAAATAATATCAGAACCATAAGAAACAACCGGAGCTGTCCTACCGGCGGTTCACAACCGCCGGCAGGCAGCTCCTTTTTTATTCATTGTACGAGTCCAGGTTCATGAAGGATATCTCGGTAAGCACATATCGTCCTCACATCAGATACAGGAGCATACCAATGATTCCCGAGCCTACCATTACGGTTATCTGATTTACCTTCCATTTTCTTAGTACGAATAAGCTGGCAAGGAATAAACCGACAGCAATCACATTCAAATCCTCAGGCTTTAGGCTAAAGCCTCCCTCACCCCAGAGGGATAGAATCAGGATGGATAATCCGGCAGAGCCGATCAGGGCTACAACTGCAGGCCGCAGACCTCCCAGAATACCCTGCACGATGGAGATATTCTTATATTTGAAGTAGAAGTATGCGAGGGTCAGAACAATCAGAAAGGAGGGAAGTACACACCCCAAGGTGGCCAGTATGGAGCCCGGAAGTCCTGCAATCTGATTTCCTACAAAGGTGGCTGCATTGATTGCAATTGGTCCCGGTGTCATCTGGGATATCGTAATCAGATCGGTAAACTCATTCATCGTAAGCCATTGATGGTTGTCCACCACCTGCTCCTGAATCAGGGGAAGGGCGGCATAGCCACCACCGATACTAAAGAGCCCGATCTGGAAAAAGCTGATGAGCAGCTGAAGATAAATCATACTACGGCTCCTCCCTTTCTCTTCTTTTCTCTATAAATCACCGATACTGCACCAATCAGTCCGCAGATCAGGATGATGTAAATCACATTGATATCAAATACGAAGGTTGCAGTAAAGGCAGCGACCATCATGAGAATAGAGAATACCTGCTTTCCTTTCAGTACCTTACCGGTCATGCCGATTACCACATCCATAATCACCGCCGCCACACCTGCCTGCATTCCCTTTAGTAGAGCATTGATCACTGTACTCTCCTTAAAGGATTGATAAAAGAATGAAATGACAGTTAGGATAATCAGGGGAGGTAAAACTGTACCAAAGGTGGATAAAAAGGCTCCAGGCAACCCAGCCATACGGTACCCAATCAGGATGGAGGTATTGACTGCGATCGGACCTGGGGAGGATTGTGCAATCGCTACCAGATTAAGCATTTCTTCTTCTTCGATCCAATGCAAGCCTTCCACGAACTTTTTCTTCATCAAGGGGACAATGACATAGCCTCCTCCAAAGGTAAACGCACTCAGAAGAAAGGTTGATGTAAACAGCTTCCAGTAGAATTTCGCATCTTTTTTCATGAATTTCCTCCTCAACTTCTCTTAACATAGTATATTGCAAAGAAGTGATTATTTATCATAAGTATTACAGATAACCATCTGCTAATTCTATCATGTTCCGATTATAATGTAAACCCGACCTAAAAAAGTAAAAGCAGAATTCTACCGGCATCTGATGAAGGAGGCTCCGAACAAGCTCCATAGAGAATTTATCGAGCATGCTTATTGCGATGTATCATATTGATTCTATCTGCTATCCCTGCTATCATGAAGCGCTCCTAAAGGCTTTGCTGGGTGAATTTGAGGCAATAGCATCTGTAGGTAATCTCCGATACTCAACATTTTACTTTCCTTCAAATGATCATCCTAATTAATAACTGCATATAAAGACAGGGGAGCCGACAGCCTTATATAGGCTGAGCTCCCCTGTCCCTTTCAAGGACAACAGTCAAACAGATCTGTTTTAACGAAACAGAGCTGCTTCACTATCCTTACATTACTTTGCCGTAATATCATATTCTGAAAAGGTCCCCCAGTACTCTGCTTCACCATATCCGGGATAGAAGTAATATACGAGAATCGGTACTTGATCCGAGCCGGGATGCGCTTCAAAGAATTCTCTATCACCATAGCGTATTGCCTCAAGAGCAAGCGGCAGCTCCCGGCGGAAGATCTCTCTACGAAGCTCTGCATTGCCTTCCCCGCCCGGCAGAACTGCCTGAAGATACACATCATACCGGTAATCCAGCTCCGTCAGAATCCATTCTCCCAACACTTCATCCCTCGTCTCGTTTAACTGGTCATAGGCAAAATCCGGTGCTATCGTTAGGAATAGTTCCGCTGTAGTATCGGAATGGGTAAGCGTATACCGCCTAGGATGGATTGGCTCTGTCTGCGACACTGCTCCCCGGTATTCTACCGTCAGCTTATCCGGGTTCAATCGACTCATGGAATCAGCTCCATAATTAGCTTCAATCATTACATTATTATTCCTAGGGCGATTATGTGCATCTCTCCATAATATAATTTAGCGACTCTTTCGATCTATCTCATGAAAGCAGGTATCGATATGCTTCTCATCAAATTTGGATTTAGAAAGGAGCGCCACTGCGATTGTAGTAATTGTCGAGACCGCTAAGGATATAATAATCGGATCAATGACAGCCAGCTGACTTCCTGCCGGGGCAAGGCTTTCCTTGCCAAACAGTAAGGAACATACCTTTAATACCGCTGATTCCTTCGTATGTACGAACATCATCCATAAAATACTGGTCACAAAGCCTGCCAACATGCCGGAGATGGCCGCCGTTTTTGATATCCTCCTAAAATATAGAGCTCCGATATATAAGGGTAGAAAGGCCGCAGCACATACACCGAAAAATAATCCGGTGCTAATAGCGATTGCCCCATCCCAGACAGAGGGTAGTATGTAAGCAAGAAGGATTGTGATCAGAATGGCAACCAATACTCCACCCCTTGATATTAACATTTGTTTTCTTTCATCAAGGTCCTTTGATGTAATCAAATCTCTGCTGACAGCCGTACCAATCGCATGAAACTGAGAGCTGAGTGTTGACATCCCGGCTGCGACGATCACAACAAAAAAGACTGCCATAAACCATTCGGGCATAAATGTCTGTAGAAAAACAGGAATTACATTATCTGTTCCCTTGGCTGCTACCGTAGCAATTTCACCGGTTTTTTCAAAGAAATAAACATTAGCTAAGGGGCCTACGATAAAAGCAACACCGGTCATCATCAATATAAAGATACCACCTACGGGGACCGCCCTGTTGATTTCACGATTGCTCTTCACTGTCATAAATCTAACGATTAATTGGGGCTGCGCAAGAACACCTATACCCACACCCATGACAAGGGAAGAGACTACCACCCACCAGCTAGTAGAAAGGAAGGTCGGCATCGCTGTCCAGCCCTGAAAGCCTGCGGGAACCTTCAGTTGCTCCAACACCGCCGGATTGCTCATCAGATCCGTGAGCTTCTGATGTGCGGCACTGATTCCGCCCAAACCGGAATAAACAGAAACAATTAGGACTGCCATTCCGACAAACATAAGACTGCCTTGAAATGCATCCGAATACATGACACCCTTCATTCCACCAAAGAAAACATAAATCGCTACTACGATGGAAAAGAAAAATAATGCGATATAATAATCCGTACCAAGACTCCATTCAATGAATTTTGCAGCACCGATCATTACCGCAGAAGCATACACGGGCATAAGAAAAAAGATGATGGATCCTGCAAACTTCTGCATAAATCTGGATTGGTACCTCTTACCGATCAGCTCCGGAAAGGTATGTGCCTCCAGGTTGTGACCCATTTTTCTGGTTCTTTTGCCAAAGAGAATAAATGCAATGATGATACCAAAGAAGATGTTCATAAAGGTCAGCCATAGCAAGCTCATTCCAAACTGAGCAGCAGTGCCTCCGAACCCAATGATGGCAGAGGTGCTGATGAAGGTAGCACCATAGGACAGGGCCATAACCACAGGATGTATTTTTCTTCCTCCGAGCATATAATCCTCCGAAGTCTTCGTATGCCTAAAACCCAAATAACCAAGAATACCTGTGATACCCAGGTAGATAATCGTAGCAATAATTTTTAACCCCATGACAAATATCCTCCTATCAAATATTGTTCACCTTATCTTCTGTAATTTCCCACCTTAGCTCCTCTTCTATTTCCTCTTTTTCCTTCTCCTGACCTTTATTCCAATTGATCCAGCCATACACTACACAGAATACCGCAGATAGAATACACAAAGAAAAAACAGTAAAAATAGTAAGATCCTGTAAGCCCAACATAAATCCTTCCCCCTTTGATCATTTGCCGCTTTAAACTGTAACGCTTTAAAGCAGTGTATTACTAAAAAGTATATCTGAAAAGTCCTATCTTGTCAATAAATAGAATACCATAATCTCCATTTTGATCTTCATTTATCCCTAAGAATAAGGGTTATTGCAGATCGCTCTCGCTCACTGCAATAACCCTTATGATAATCTTTTCTTCCACTATCCTTTAAGTACCTGATGCTTCTCTTCTATCTTCCGAGCTTAATCATATGGAAGCTCTTATCACACAGCTGTGCCTGTAATATCCCGCCTTCCACCTTAGTGCCCTCCATTCTGTAGGGCTTCACTGTGTCAGGATGCTCCTCCGTATTGACAGCCTTAACATCTGCGTGGGTCAGAACCACATGCTCCTTCACCTGATAGCCACTAAATTGGCGCAGATCCAAGGTGATTTCCATTGATTCCTCCAGCGATTTATTCACTGCAAATAAGGTCATAGTATCCTCCTCCTCATTCATCACACAGACTGCATCCAGAAAGGGAGCATCCCCATGCTTACTTTCATAAACCGGTGACTTTATGATGGTATTCAACACTGTGCCTCTGCCATGGTTGCTGATCAGCTCAAATGGATAGTAGGTGGTCTGCTTCCATGCGCCGGTATCAGAGGTCATGATTGGCGCAATGACATTCACCAGTTGTGCCAGACATGCAATTTTAATGCGATCTGCATGACGCAGCAGGGTAATCATCATGCTAGCCACCAGCAGAGCATCCTCGAAATTATAGATATCCTCCAGCTGATGCGGTACCTTGCACCAACGCTCCAATTTCTTATCCTTATTATTCGAATGATACCAAACATTCCATTCATCAAAGGAGAGGTTAATATTTTTACTCTTGCGCTTCTTCGCCTTAACTGCATCACAGATTGATACTACGGAAGCAATAAAGCGATCCATGGCAACTGTATTCGCCAGGAAATCCGGTGTATTATTGTCACGATTGCCATAATACTGATGCAGAGATAGGTATTCCACCTGGTCATAGCACTCGGAGAGTACGGTATCCTCCCAGGCACCGAAGGTTTCCATATCCAACGCAGAGCTTCCGCAGGCCACCAGCTCAATCGAAGGATCCACCATCTTCATAATTCGTCCAGCCTCAGCTGCAAGCCTGCCATATTCATAGGCTGTCTTGTGGCCCATTTGCCAATTCCCATCCATCTCATTGCCCAGGCACCACAGCTTAATGTCATGGGGCTGCTCATAGCCATGCTTTCTTCTTAGGTTGCTATAATAGCTGCCGCCCTTATGGTTGCAGTATTCTACGATATTTTTTGCATCCTCTACACCCCTGGTTCCCAGATTAATTGCCATCATGGGAGAGGTGTCTGCTTTCTTCGCCCAATCCATGAATTCATTCAAGCCAAACTGATTGGTTTCTATCACCTTCCAGGCAAGGTCTATCTTCTCCGGACGCTCATTTTTCGGTCCTACTCCATCCTCCCAGTGATAGCCGGACACAAAATTCCCTCCGGGATAACGAACCAGTGGCACATTTAAGCTGCGAATCAGCTCAATTACATCCTTACGCATACCCTGTTCATCGGCAAACGGGCTCTCCGGCTGATATATACCTTCGTATACCGCCCTGCCAAGATGCTCAAGAAATGAACCGTAGATTCGTTTATCGATGTCCCCAATAATAAAGTGCTTATCAATACATATCGTAGATTTTTTCATATATAGTTTCCTTTCTTACTGAATTAATACCAAAGTAACCTTATTCTATCATATTAAGAGTAAAAAAAAATGGCATTAATTCTTAATTTATTGACTTTTCTTCCGGTATTCCTTATGATACATAGGGAGGAGGAAGTGATATAAGCATATGAGTTAAGGAACTTCGTATCAGTTTGCCTAAGTAGCGTTTATTCCTTTTTCTGTGTTTTTTAGAAAAATTACTTGAATAGGGGTGACACAGTGATCACAGTTGATTATTGCGGATATCATACTCATAATCCTGACCGTGATACTATTTTCCGACCTGCAGGTACAAGCAGCTATTTATTCCTATTAATTCTATCACCAATGACCATTTATTATCCGAACCATAATTCCATGAAAGTAAAGCCCGGAGCATGTATTCTGTATACACCCGGATATTATCAGCATTATCAGGCGGAAAATGAATTCTTCAACAGTTATGTCCATTTTTTCTGTAATCAGAAGGATCTCAAGGATTATCATATCAGGACGAATACGATTTTCTATCCGGATAATGTAGAAGATCTAAACTGGCTGCTTAAAAAGATATATCAGGAATTCATCAATAAAATGTCAAAGTCCGAGCAAATGATAGCAAATTATATTCATCAGCTCCTAATTATACTGCACCGCGGGCAGCTGCAGGAAACCATCCCCAGTGATCAGAGACTGAATATTTATCCGGAGCTGCTAAGTCTGCGTGAACAGATGTTAACAAGCTGTGAACAGCCTTGGACTGTGGAGCAGCTGTGTAATATTTTAAATATTGGGAAAAGTCAGCTTTATAAATATTATGAGCAATTCTTCCATAGTTCCCCCAAGGAAGATTTAATCCAGGCAAGAATACAAAAAGCAAAGTATCTGCTAAGCAACGAAGCTGTCATGATTAAGCAGGCCGCTTTTGAATCCGGTTTTCATAATATCTGTCACTTCAACAGATTGTTTAAGATACAATGTGGATGTACGCCAGGTGAATACAGAAAAATGGTTATAGGAGACGTCAGGAAAAACTAATGGATGTAGGAACGACTCCTGTTGGATGATATACAGGTCATATCGATGAAACGTGCGCCCGCCGGGCGCAGCAACAAAGAAAAGGATTGGTCCGCACTCCCTGCTGACCATTCCTTTTCTTTCTTACCCATTAATTAGTAGCCTGCGTTTGCTTTATCCTGTATCGCACCATAATATGCATACTTTTTATTTAAATCCTTATCAAAAAGCACAGGGCTCCTGTCCCGCCTCCAGGATAAATGATCTGTAAAGCCCCAGAAGGTTATTCCGGAAACATTGGTATTGCCGGCAGCATTCTCTGTTATTATTCTGTTAACCAGTTCATAATAATATTGTCCCTGAGCCTTTAAATTCTCCTCTGTCGCAGGAAGCACATTGGTCCAGGTACCGAGGCTGACATCCAGCTCAGTAATTTGTACATCCAGACCCAGCGCCTTGAAGGCCTTCAGCATTTTGATATAGGCATCAATGGAATCCTTCGTATATAAGTGTCCCTGACATCCGATCCCATCGATCAGAGATCTGCCTGTCTCGTCCACCAGAGATTGAGCCAGCTTTATAAAATGCTGGGTCTTAAACTGTTCATTGAAGTCATTATAATAAAGCTTAATGCTTTCTGGAGCATATTGATCTGCATAGTGAAAAGCATGCCAGATATAATCATCTCCGATAATCCTTTTCCATAAGCAATCACGATAGGTCCCATCATCGTTAATCGCTTCATTAACAATATCATAGGCATAGAAGATTTCAGTGTAGCCAAGAGTATCCAGAAGCTCAAAGGTCTGTTTAATATAACTCTCCATACGGGCAAGCATTGTATCGCGGTCAACCAAGGGCTTGGCCTTGTCAAAACCTTCATAGAAGATCCAGTCCGGAGTCTGGCTGTACCATACCAGAACGTGTCCACGAACAGTCATGTTGTTATCCTTCGCCCAATCCAGTAGCGCAGTTGTTCTCGGTGTAAAGTTTACAACGATATCTCCTGCCTCTAAGCTTGCAGCCTTATCCAGAATAGAATCCGGCTTCATAAGGTTCTCCAGTGTTACCGTGTTAAAATTCTCCTTTATCAGGTCTGTATATATACTCTGACTAAGCATGACATCGGACAAGCAGGTACCCACACTCATTCCGACCTGTGCGTAGACATCCTTCAGACCTCCCTCAATGATCAGTGATACCTGGTCTGCTGACTGCTCTACATTATTATCATCAGCTACAGGAGCCGCTTCCTCCTTGGTTTCAGGAGTGGCAGTGACTTGATCCGCTCCCTGCTCATCTTTATTTTCACCTGTTTCTTCAATATTGGATTGGGGTTCCTTCTCTTCCTGTTTCGCTACTTCCGGTTGATCAGTCTTAACATTTTCCTTCTTACTGCAGCCTGCTATCACAGCCAGCAGCAGAACTAGCATGATTGATAGTGTCACCTTAAAATAGTTTCGTTTCATGTTACCCTCCATTCGTATTTTATATTACTGAGGAGAGTATAGCATAATTTCGCTCGTCAAGCCTATCAATCAATGTCAATCTGTATCTCATAACAGTTCACATTGGGGCTTGTGATCCATAAATATGACATTTCTACTTGCTGCGGCAGATGCGAAAGCCCTGATCATAGCCCTTGCCATTGGCTTCATAGTTGCCCCGGTAAGATGACTGACACGCCTGTTCATCCCCGAGCCACCCCCCGCCTCGCCATACCCTGGCGTAACCGCTGCTACTGTCTACAACTTCTCCGTACCAATCAAAGCACCACTCCCTGACATTCCCCGACATATCATAGATTCCTAACTCATTGGGGTTTTTCGTACCGACAGGCTGTGTTTTGTTATGATTACCTTCTATATTCGGCCACATCCATTCCCCTGACAGGTATTCATCACCCGAATTTTTGTAATACCAGGCCACGTCATCTGCTTGATCGCTTCCGCTGTATGTATAGCTCTTGCTTTCCTGGCCTCCGCCTGCAGCATACTCCCATTCCGCTTCCGTAGGCAGTCGGTAGCCCTTCGCTCCTGTATTGATTGTTACCGTCCATTTCATATCATCGTACTCACTTATATTATTCGGGTCCTTGTTTTCCTGATCAATATTGTAATACGGTTCTAAGCCCTCTTTGATGCTCCTTTCATTACAATATGTGATACAATCATACCAGCTTACAGAATCCACAGGTAAGTTATCTCCTTTGAATTCTGATGGATTATCATCCATGATTTCAGTCCACTCTTTTTGCGTCACTTCAAATCTAGCGATCATAAAATCTTCTATTGTAACATTTTTACCATAGAGGTTGGATTTTGTATTCACAAATATCCCCCCCTTCACTAAGACAAATTCCTCCGAGCTCTTCTTGGAACAAGCGCTAAGCAACGCTATAAGCGCTATCAATAGGATAGTACATTTTTTATATATTCTTCTCATCGATTTATCTCCTCGTTTATAGAGTGATCGTAATATAATCAATCCTTAGGTGACGGAGACCGTTCATCCTTGTTAACGGTCTCCGTCACCTTAGGTTGAATCCCGATTACCTCTCTCCATCACCATTCAAAGAAATCATACTATTATGTAGGTAAGTTTCATTTACGATTCAAGGCCAATCAGCCTTAGGGCGAACAGGTTAAAATTCAGAATTTACGCTGGTAGGAGCCTGTCCCATCCTCCTGCCGTCAGATGCTTTGTTACCAAACAGTAACATTTGCATTACCGCTGCTCTGGTATCCCTCAACAGCCACTACTTGATAAGCCCAGCTGCTTCCAAGATTCATCCCTTTGCTTCTCCATGCATTTACATGGTTGCCGAAATTAATCTGGACGTTGCTTCCGGTTCCTCTCTTCGACTGCCTGACGCTCCAGAACTGCTGGAAGGTTTGGGTCCCGTCGATGGAAGGTGCATTATAACGCATGGTTGTATAGATATCATATGTGCCGCCATCGCTGCTTACAGAACCCTTATAAGTACCTGTCGGTCTGTAGGAACCCCAGGAATCTACTACATAGTATTCGATCAGGGCATTTCTTGTCCAACCATAGAAGGTTAAATAGCCATTGCCTGACGGTGCCCATACTCCGGCATTGTAATTTGCTACTCTGCCGGCATTTCCGGTATACCAACCTTTACCTACAACAAAATTCCCGCAATTTGTCCAGCTAACACTGAAATTGCCACCGGATCCATTGGTAACTCTTACGCTCCCGCCACCATCGGTCCAATTCTGCCAGTAATCTGTGGCTGCAAATGCAGTCCCTGCAAACATACTGGTAATACATAATGCCACTGCAAAAACCAATGCTACGACTTTCTTATACTGCTTTCTCATACTTTACCCTCCTTAATAAGTTACATTCTTCCTCTTACCCACATAATATAGGAACAATGACCTTGCGCAAACTAATCTGTAATTAATTTACATTCATAGTTTAACATATATTGGTAATTTGTGCAATATTACTTAACTTATTTTCTAAATCCTTTTTCTCTATGTATTATGCATAATAATTTATAATATGACTTTTCATAAATTAGTATATTATAACATATATAATGATGCCTGCATCAGGTTTTATAGTGATTATGCTTATTCCATATATTATTTGAAATCAATATACAAAAGAATCGTTTTAGCCTCTTAACATTGACAAGTAGAGCCTATCCGCATCCTGATTCCATTCTAATGATATTGCTTTCATGGATGGTATCTGCTATGATTTAATTGCCATAAGGAAAACAATACATGTAAACGAGGAAAACATATGAGTTCAGATCACAGCATAAATGGGAATGAGCCAAAGCATCAAAGGCGTATCCGATACAAAGGCACCCACCCGAAGACCTATAAAGAAAAGTATAAGGAACAGCAACCGGAGAAATATGCCGATACTGTGGCTAGGGTAATCCAAAAAGGAAGCACCCCTGCCGGGATGCATCTTCCCATTTGCGTCAAAGAAATCTTGGAAATCCTTCAGATTACGCCGGGACAGATCGGTTTGGATGCAACACTGGGTTATGGAGGCCACACCCTGGAGATGCTGAAATGCCTTAATTCAAATGGGCGCTTATACGCTCTCGATGTGGATCCCATCGAATTACCCCGTACCAAAGAGCGTTTAGAGCGTTTGGGCTATGGCCCGGAGATTTTAGAGATTAGACAGATGAACTTTTCCAATATAGATCAAATCTCGTCTGAAGCAGGGCCCTTTCATTTTATATTGGCTGATTTGGGCGTTTCTTCCATGCAGATAGATAATGCGGATCGTGGCTTCACCTTTAAGTTCGAAGGTCCGCTGGATCTACGACTTAATCCGAAGGTCGGCGAGCCCGCGGCAAGCCGCCTAAAGCAGATGTCTTTTGATGAATTGCAGGGTATGCTGATAGAAAATGCCGATGAGCCCTATTCCGCAGAAATCGCTCGTGCCATTGTTACAAAACTAAAAAAAGGCATCAAAATAACAACTACCACCGAGCTTCGGGATATTATTACGGAGGCTCTGAAGAAGCTACCGCAAATCAATGATTCCGAAATAAAAAAATCCTGTCAGCGGTGCTTTCAGGCATTACGGATTGATGTTAATGATGAGTTTGAAGTGTTGGATCGTTTTTTAGAGAAGCTCCCCGAGGCTCTGGCTAAGGGAGGACGCGTAGCTATCCTTACCTTTCATTCAGGAGAGGATCGTCGTGTTAAGAAATCCTTTAAGCATTTCTTTAGCGAAGGCATTTACAGTGAAATAGCGCCCGATCCTATCCGGCCATCGGCGGAAGAATGCTATAGCAACGGACGTGCCCGTTGTGCTAAGCTGCGCTGGGCAGTAAAAGCATAAGTGAAAATTCAATGATTCAAATGCGCAACAATTGAATATCAGCTTCGCAAAAAAGTGCCCTAAATGAAGTGCCCCCAAATGTTAGACAAAACAAACTAACATTTGGAGGTGTATTTTTTTATATCAAAATATTCCTATGAACAACGATTGGAAACAGTTTTACTCGTAGTTGAAAGCACATATCCTGTAAAGCGGCAGCTAAAATATCCAGGCAGATGGTTTTTTTATTTAATTACCTTATATTGTCTCATCATTTCATTGTCTTCATGGTCTAGGATGTGGCAGTGCCATACATATCCGGGCTCGGTTGTAGGGTCAAAGGGAAATAGATTTTCTCCGGGCTTTACTCCACCTGCCGGAACATCCTGTGGGGCAAAACGTACTCTGATCCTGGTGACCTGATTCGGGTTCATTCTTATGGTATCCTTCCACCCCAGTTCATTGTCATCAGGTTTGATTGGACCAGAAGGGGATAGGAAGGGCTCAAGAGGCACTTCAATCGTTGGATGCATCAGGGGTGCCATCCCATTGACCCTCTCCCATTTCGCCAGATATCCGGCGGCATCAAAGCTTTGGCGGTTTAGCAGCTGGAATTGTACCAAATGCAGATGAATCGGATGTGTATCCATCGTCAAGTTAGCGATCACCCATTCTTCTGTGGAGCCAACTCTTGGAGTTTCTGAGATCGGCGCCATCCATGGCTGTCCGTTGAGTAAAATCATCGTCGGTCCATCCGGTGTCATTACTTCATTCAGTGTTAAGATTCGCTTTACCTCCGGCTTTAGCTGTGGCATCGTAATTAATTTATCCGGAAGCTTTACCGGTTTCTCGGGATTCCTTGCTTTCACCGGAATACTAAATTGCATAATCTGTCCAACCGTATTAGGATCCGGACTGTCTCCTCCCGGGTATGGAGCATTGGCATCATTGAGTAATCTGACCTTTGTTCCCGGGGTCAATTGTGAGAAATCAACTAAAATATCTGCGCGCTCTCCGGGTGCTATCAGTAACGAGGTCAGCTGTACCGGCTTGGGTAAGAAACCACCATCACCGCCAATCTGCAGGAAGGGCATGTTATTTGACAGATATAAATGATAAAAACGTGCATTGGACCCATTCAGAATACGGAAGCGGTATTGGCGGCGACCCACATTAAGATTTGGCCATACCTTGCCGTTGACCATAATGGTGTCTCCGAAAAACTCCGGATTCCAGTAGGGATGAACCTCAGGGATATTACCTACATTGGTAAATAGTAGTGATCCATCCGTATTGAACATTCGATCCTGAATCACCAGAGGGATTTCGTACTTCCCAGATGGTAAGCATAGGGTTTCATCCAGACCGGAACAGTCTTTGTCCCTAAGTAAATAAAACCCAGCCAGTCCTGCATAAACATTAAGTCTGGTAATTCCCAGCGCGTGGTCGTGATACCAAAGCGTTGCAGACTGCTGTTGATTTGGATAGAGGTATTGTGCGGTTTTGTAAGCCGGTCCTCGCTTGCCATTAAAGGTAAACCATGCTTCCGGGTAACCATCATTGACGGATTCATTCTCCCCGCCATGAAGGTGAGTTACAAGCGGAACAGGAAATTGAGCATCTTTAAAGCCCGGTGGAAAGGGTGGCCATGGCTTCGGCGGATGCTGCATTGGCATCTGATTTGGGTTAGCCCAGTGCAATGTAGGGTCAACAGCAAAAAGGTGTTTGCCCTTTAATTTATTTACCCATTTCACTTTTACCGGGATGCCTCGAATCGCCTCAAAGGTTGCTCCGGGAGCACTTCTGGAATATCTGCTTCTTCCCGTCTTTTCATCCCTTATGAGTCCTCCATAGCCCCATACCTTTGTCTGTGGCATTCCTGAGGGAAGGATCTGCTGGGAGAATTCGCTGACATCAATTGTATAGGAATGTTGAATCTTCTTCTTTTTACCAAAAAACCATTTGCCGGTGATATTCGGCTTATATACAGGGGGTTTCGGTAATTGATCGGTGTATTTTGGTATATTCAGCGGATCCAGCTTCGTCGGTTGACTCGGTGGAGTGCTCTCTTTTTGGGATTTCTTCCTTGATTGATTATCCTGTAACTTATGCTTGATACTATAAAGTTTATTTATCGTATTATATAACAACATACTTATGCCTCCTTCAAATATTGTCATATTGTAATATATGATAATATTGACAAAAAGGTGCATAATACGACATTTTACTAGGGTAGTTAGGAACCCATGCTAGATCTGACGAAGTAAAGTATTACAATTGTAACTAAACTATGATTGATTCATCATTTGAAAGCCTGCTCAGTTTATAATATAATATATTGTAAGAAATAGCGAAGCCTGATCATGATCATAATACTTTCGCTTAATTTCTACTTCGGAACCTGTAGCTCTTGTATGTACGAATTACAGATGTGAGGAGCTTCGCTATTACCTGGATCTAAAGAAAGCGTGGAAGGAGTGAATAAAAACGAATAAGAAATTTGAATACATCCCCCCTGCAAATGGATATCCCGATTGGAACAATAATCCGGAAATCATTCATTTAAACCGTATGGACGCCCATGTCCCGATTCTACCCTATGCTTCGCTGGAAGAGGCATTCCGGGCTGACCGCACCTCGTCCTCTTATTATCAGTCATTGGATGGAGCTTGGAAATTCAGCTTTGCTGAAAATGCAGACAAAAGAATAGTAGATTTTTACGAAGCTAAATTTGACTGCAGCTCTTGGAATGAAATCAAAGTGCCTTCTAATTGGCAGCTACAAGGATATGATTATCCACAGTACACCAATGTAAGCTATCCATGGAGTGAACGGGAACCGCTATCCCCCCCTTTTGCCCCTACGATATACAATCCGGTAGGATCCTATATACGATACTTTACAGTCCCTGAGGATTGGAGTGGTCAGTCTGTTTTCCTAAGCTTTCAGGGTGTAGAATCTGCTTTTTACGTATGGTTGAATGGGGACCTGGTTGGCTTCAGTAAGGATACCTTTTCTCCCTCTGAATTTGATATCACTTCCTATCTGATTGAGGGTGAGAATAAGCTTGCCGTAGAGGTTTATCGGTGGTGTGATGCCAGCTGGCTAGAGGATCAGGATTTTTGGAGACTGAGTGGAATTTTCAGAGAAGTTTTTCTCTATTCCACTCCAAGACAGCATATTTATGATTTCTTTGCAATTACAGAATTAGATAACAACTATATTCATTCAACATTAGATATCAAAGCAAAATTAGTAAACTATAATGCTAGCGAGAGCAATATTGTATCAATCGAACCCCTCCTATATGACAAAGCCGGACGGCTTGTCAAAAATACTCTGGCGAGTAAGAATGTGGATCTATCAGGGACAGGCGTATGTGAGATTCTATTAAGCACCTACGTGAACAATCCCTTGAAATGGAGTGCGGAGCATCCAAACCTATATACCCTGGTTCTGGCCCTAAGGAATCAGGAGGGTATTCTGATAGAAGCTGTTAGTACAAAAATCGGCTTCCGGAAATTCGAAATTAAGGGTGGATTAATGACAATCAATGGACAGCGGATTGTATTGAAAGGTGTCAATCGCCATGAGTTCAGCTGTAATCATGGACGTGCCATTACTATGGAGGAGATGCTTACCGATATTACCTTGATGAAAAAGCATAATATCAATGCCGTTCGTACCTCACACTATCCGAATCAAACAGCTTGGTATGACCTCTGTGATGAATACGGTATCTATGTAATCGACGAGACAAATCTTGAGACCCATGGCACCTGGGGTTATACCCAGATGGAGGAAGAAGACCGTAACATTCCTGGAAGTAAGCCCTGCTGGACTGATGCTGTGATCGATCGTGCTAATTCGATGTTTCAAAGGGATAAAAACCACCCTTCTATCCTTATTTGGTCCCTTGGCAACGAATCCTTCGGAGGTGAAAACTTTTTGAAAATGCACGATTTTCTCAGAAGGATGGATCCCACCCGTATTGTCCATTATGAAGGAATTGTGCATTACAGGAGGTATGAAGCTGCATCTGATATAGAGAGCCAGATGTATGCAAACTACAAGCAGCTGGAAGCCTATGCCTTAAACAGTTCTACGGATCAAAATGGCAAAAAGCCCTTTATCCTATGTGAATACAGTCATTCCATGGGTAATTCCACCGGCAATCTGTTCAAATATACGGAGCTCTTTGACAAATACCCGATTCTTCAAGGTGGCTTTATCTGGGATTGGATTGATCAGGCCATTATGACCAATACTCCTGAGGGCAGAGCTTACCTGGCATACGGAGGTGATTTCGGTGATACTCCCAATGACGGCAATTTCTGTGGTGACGGGCTCATCTTAGCTGACAGGACGATATCTCCAAAGCTGTATGAAGTGAAACGATGTTATCAGAATGTCAGCTTCTTCTCCGAGGATTTATCAAAGGGCAGAATAAGAATAGAAAACAAACACCTGTTTACAAATTTAAAGGAGTATGATCTCCTCTGGCAAGTCCTAAAAAATGGTGTGATATTCAAGCAGGGCAGCCTTCTAATTGAATTGCCACCCGGCTCATCTACTGTAGTGACCATTCCTTTTGGAACGCTAACAGCCTCCGGCATTGAGGATGAATTCTACTTAACGATAGGATTAGTCTTAAAAAGTGACACCATATGGGCTGCTAAAGGCTATGAAATTGCTTTTGAGCAAATGAAGCTACCGGCAGTGCTTGAAACGAATATAAAATCCGCCCCTCGGACAGCCAAGCTTAAGGTATCTGAATATGATCACCTCCTTATGATTAGCGGTAATACCTTTACTGTAGCTTTCGATACCAGAAATGGATCTCTTGTATCTTACAATTACAAAGGGATTGAGCTGATAAAGGAAGGTCCTATTCCAAACTTCTGGAGAGCAATAACAGACAATGATAAAGGATCAAAGCACCAGGTCAGATGCGGTATCTGGCGAGAGAGTGGGAAAGCTAGAAAGCTGATCAATTTCTCAACAGCAGTGGATTCTTCCAAGGTAAAAATAACGCTTCAGTTTGATCTACCTACTCCAGAGCTTACTCGCTGTAAAGTAGTATATTCCATTGATTGGGATGGTCTAATCACCATAGAACAGGAATTACAGCCCGGTGCCAGCCTACCGGAAATTCCTGAAGTAGGCATGATGTTCCTATTGGATCAAGAATTCGATAACTTAAGCTGGTATGGGAAAGGCCCCCACGAGAATTATTGGGACAGATCTCTTGGTGCCAAGGTCGGTATCTACTCCGGTAGAGTCAAGGATCAGCTTACTCCTTATCTAAGGCCCCAGGAATGCGGAAACAAGACCGAGGTTAGGTGGGCCAGGTTAATCAATAATCAGGGAATGGGGATTGAGATCAAAGGATCACCACAAGTCGAGTTTAGCGCCTTACCCTATACTCCCTATGAGCTGGAGAAGGCTGATCATATTTATCAGCTACCGGCCAGCGACAAGATTGCTGTAAGGGTAAATGATAAGCAAATGGGTGTAGGTGGTGATGATAGCTGGGGTGCACGAACTCATCCCGAATTTACTCTCTATGCCAATAGAACCTATCGCTACTGTTACTCCATAAGGGGAATTGGAGAGATGTTCTCCTCACTAAAGAAGCTGGTATAAACCTATTTCATAATTTAGACTGATTCATTATGGTTACAAAATGGGAAACGCCTTATTCAGCGTTTCCCATTGATTTTAGAATTTTATTTTACCGGAGTAAAGGTAAGCCTTCCGTTGTCGGGTGCCGAGCCGGTGTGGGACCAGACGATGATATTCGTGCCATTACTACTCTTTTGTCCCGAGGCATTGACAAGCAATTTTTGTTTGCCATGGTCTCTGATGGTTGCGAAATTGCTATACTTGTTAATACGCCATATATGGGGAACATTAGAGACAATCAGCTGGGCACCATCAGTGGACGATGGTTGCGCAAGGTATTGTCCACCCTCCGTCATGATAATGTACCTAGGACCACGATCTACATCATAATTGACTAGCTTGACGGTAAACTTATCCGCAGGCTCTGTATCCCATAGCTCAATATAGCCATTGATAATCCTTAGATACTTGCCATAGACACCTATGGTGTATGTACCGTTATCCAGCAAATCGCCTGTAACAGCCGGGTCTAGAACCAGTACCTCAAAGGAAACGCTTGTCTTCACTCCATTATAATAGCATACCATCGTTTTAATTCCAGCCGACGTAAACTGATAACCATCTGTAACCTTGACTGTATCAGAAACCAGAAAATGAAGCTTGGAATTATCAAGCACCTTCCGTGTTCCATCGATATCCTCTGTATGTATAATAAAGTCCTTGATTTCAAAGGGTTCGCCGATTTTATATACTTGCTTATAAGGATACTGAATCAGGCGGTATTTTAATTCGGTATTCAGTGGAGCAGGTTCATACTTTACTAGAGGCGTGGTTGGCAGACCCTGACTCTTACTTGCCAGCCTTGAGGCATTGATATAACCGACCTTTCCATCCTTTACCACAAGGGTAAGATCATCTCCAAAATATACCTGATTTCCATTATACTTTCCTACTTTTGCATCTCTTGGAAATACGAGCTTACCGTCCGGTCCTACGTAATCGTTGTTTGTATTATAAAACAGACCACGACCTGATATACTGAAGCCTAGATAAGCCGGAGTAATTACTTCTCCCTTGTCATTCATCAGAGCTTCTAAGCTTGGACCAAGCCTTACTGTAAAAGTACCCGCAATACAATTTCTTGATATACTATCGTAAGTACATGGAATAACCATCTTACCGGTTTTGCGATTGAATACACCATACTTCGCAGTGGCATTTTCCCTTAATACGAAATAATCCCCTACTTCATTGATGCTCCAATACTTACATGGCAAAAGCACCTTTCCCTTTGTATCAACTATGCCCCAGTCCCCGTTCTTCTGAACTTCGGCATATCCATTCTTCGCTCTTTCCCACTCATACGTAATAACATAATCGTACTCATAAGGAAGAATTATCTTTCCCTGCAGATTAACAAGTCCCCATTTTAGATTACCTTCCTTATCAGCTTTCGTCACCCAAAGTGTTTCGTCGGCACTGACATTGGAACGTGCTTTATACCAGCTAATATTAGCAGTGGAACGCAGATTTTTATGGGTATATGCTTTACCTGTTTTTATTGATACTACACCTTTATAGCTATAGTAGTTATCATCTTTATTAGATATAAGGAAATATCCGTTCGCAGCTATTAGTTTTCCCGAAACATCATCATACGCAGCTAACTCTGAGTTAGGTACCTTCTTCCCATCTGGCTTGTAAATATAATTACCGATAAACACCTTATTTTCAGAGTCATATTTGAACCATTCGTATTGGTGATCAAAGGGTATTATTGTCTTGTTTTTATCATTAATAACACCCATTCTTGCACCACCCTCTTTCTTACCGTTAGATACATCCTTTGCTGTTATAAATAAATTATACTCAGGAATAATCTGCATATTGGCATCGGCAGGGAACCATCCTGTAGCAGAATTTCCACGGATACCGCCCTGGTACTGGGCTTTTATCACTACTCCCTTTTTCCCTACCACACCGGCTACCAGGTATTGATTAAAGGTTATCTTACCTCCACCCCTATTTAAGGTTAGCTTTTCTTTTTTAAGTTGATGATAAATCATATAGGGACCCGCTTGGGGATATATGCCATTATAACGGTAGGGATAGGGGCCACCTTTAAGGATTTCCTTACCATTCGTATCAATCACTTGAGCATAAACCAGATATGCTGAAGTTTTACCCGGATTGGAATTGCTTTGACCTTTGGATAAATCTGCATACTCTACCTTTCCTGTAGGTACCAGAGCATATCCTCCGTTAAAATCATATTGTACAGCCACTCGATTGCTACCGATGCTTTTATAAAAGTCAGATTTTTCATCAGCATATTCCCACTCAGCACTGCGGCTTAATGGTTCATAGTTTGCTGGGGTTCCCTCGGCCGTTGCATCAGAGCCACTGACAGGGTACTTATTTGGTTTAACAATTTCCTTTCCCTTCTCTAAACTCCAGTAACCAAGATAAGCTACACCACCTGAAAATTTTATGACACGGCTAATACCCTCTACCGGTAGTCCTACCGCATTATACTCGCAGGGAATGACCTCCTTGCCCGTGGTATCCAAAAGCCCCATCTTCCCATTTCGTATTGCCTGAACATATCCGTCAACGAATATGGTTTCTGTTAATGGTTCATCAAATGTACTAGTTTCCTTAGCTGATATGTAATATGCCTTTATCTCACTATAAATTGGTTCCGCAGCAAATTTGCCGCTAGCGTCCACAAGTCCGTACCCGATGTTAGTAAGGTTTCCGTCTTTCTGCATGTCCCCCACAGGCACCTTACGAAGTCCATGATCAAACATCACCTCCAGAGTTTTTTTATACTCTTTTTCTGTGCCAAGCCAGGTAACATCCTCATCATTGAAGTTTTTTGTTGCCGCTGAAACTGATGTTGTTACCTGAACTAGGGGCAGTAACATACATAACACCAGAGTCATACTGAGTATTCGCTTTTTCATTAATGTTGGTCTCCTTTCACACACTCTGCGGATGGTCTCTTTCATTCACTATAAATCATAGTGTAACAATACTTTGCACCGATTCTTGCGAAAAGTAGCCAGGTGTAGCTGCTGTTATAGAATTAAATCACAAAGCTTCGTGCAAAAAATACTAACGATCAACATAATATTATCATATTTTATCATAAATTACCGTTTACCGCACGAAACGTGTCTCCTACCGCACGAATCGTATC
>JAEYRK010000075.1 GCA_023435645.1 Bacillota bacterium | reverse complement strand
TACCATCAAACAGGGCTTTGCCCTGTTTGATGGTATTTCCAAAATTCATCTAAGGTGGTACAAAGGATATGAGTGATTACATAATATATGGAATGGTTTTTCTGTACGGAATTGTCATAGGAAGCTTCTTGAATGTATGTATCCTTCGAATTCCGGATGAGGACAGCGTGGTAACCGGAAGATCCCATTGTATGAACTGTAACTCTCAGCTAAAATGGTATGAACTAGTACCGGTGTTTAGCTATATTTTTTTATTGGGGAAATGCAGGAGCTGCAAATCCAGAATATCAATTCAATATCCAATCATTGAGGCACTGAATGGAATTTTCTATGTGCTTGTTTTTTATTTCTTCGGATGGAAGGGTACCTATACCATCCTGATGAATGTGATTTATTGTCTTGTAATCTCAGCGTTGATTGTACTGAGTGTAATTGATTTTAGGACGAACATTATACCTGTGGGTATTAATATATTTATTATGATTATGGGGATGGCTGCAGCACTTCTGGAGTATTTTTGGTTTGGGAGAAGCACGGATATCATGTTAAATCATGCCATTGGCTTCTTTGCAGTCAGTGTATTTCTATTATTGATCTTCTATTCCACGAAGGGACGGGGTATCGGCGGCGGAGATATCAAGCTGATGGCAGGTGCCGGCCTATTGTTGGGCTGGGGTTTGATCCTATTGGCATTCTTTATCGCTTGTGTCTTGGCAGGCGTGATCCACCCGATCCGAATGAGGCTGAACCATCTGAGCAGAGTGCTGGCCTTTGGGCCATACCTTTCGATAGGGATCGTAATTTCAATATTTTTTGGAAAGCAATTGATTGATTGGTATTTACAATTCTTTATCTAATCGGAAAATTACCATAATGGGGGAACAATAGAGCCATGAAAGTATTGAGTATCGTAATCGGAACGGATTGCACGAAGGTATGTGAGATTTCTTATCTGAGGTATTATAAGAAAAAGGGAGTCCGGGTCTACCGGAGCCTCTCCTTTCCTACACCTCCTAATACAATTGAGGATGGATATATACGGAATAGAGAAGCCTTTGGCGAGCTGCTGAAAAACAAGCTGAAGGAAGGTAAGTTCAAATCCGATAAGGTTATTTTCTCCGTCACCTCCAGTAAGATTGCCAACAGGGAAGTGATTCTGCCTCCGGTGAAGGAGAAGCGGATCATGGAGATTATCAAGACCGGTGCCACAGAGTATTTCCCGATTGATATGAAGGAATATATCCTGTCCTATTCGATTCTGGAAAAGAACACCTCAAATCAGAAGGAGAAAGCGAAAAAGAAGAAGCAGAGGGATGAGAAGCTCACCAATAAGCTGGGGCTGCAGCACTGGAGGGCGCAGAAGAGGAAGAGTAAGACAGAGCGGATTGCTGACAGCATGGAGCTGATGTTGGCGAAGCAAAGGGAGCTTCCAGCAAAAGCAGCGGAGCAAGAGAACAAGAATGAGAGTATCACAGATAAGGCCAAGAGGAGTATGCGCTTATCCGTATACGCAGCACCCTCTACGCTGGTAATGAACTATTATCATTTTGCCAAGCTGATGCATTTTGATATCGTTGCGATTGATTATTCCGGCAACAGCAGCTATCAGGCCATAAAGCGCCAGGCGAAGACCGGCACGAATGTATTTGTGCAGATGAATCAGAAGGATTCCCTGATCAGTATCCTCAGGGATGATGTGCTGATTCTGCAGAGAACAGTGGGCTATGGTCTATCCACTATGTTAGAAGCAGTGATGGAGCAGGAGTACTTCCATGTGAAAACACAGGAGGAGGCTCTGGAACTAATCGAGAACAGAAATCTCTTGATTATGGAGCCGAAAAAGCCGGAGGTACCTAGGGATGATTCACTGAGGCAGGCTTCCTCCCGGATGGAGGAAGAAGCAGCAGCTGCCGATGAATACAAGGCATTTCCTTCGCCGGTCCCTCAGCCCGATGAGCGGGAGCTGGAGGCCAGGAGAAACATTCGGGATTCCCTGCATTTTTTGGCAAACAGTATCGCGAGAATGCTGGACTACTACAAATCCAGCCATAAGGAAATAGATATTGATACCATCTATCTGACCGGCTCCGGGGTTCATATTCAGGGAATTGAGAATTTCTTCACTTCGGAGATTGGGATTACCCATAAGAATATGGAGAAGCTGATTTCCTTCAGCTCCAATAAGACGGCGGAAGTATATCGGAAGAACCCCAGCGATTATATTACCTGTATGGGAGCGGTAATCAATCCGGTGGATTTCGTACCCTTGGAATATACCCTGAAGAAGCAGAAGCGGAGTGCTATCATTGGAACCCTGGTATTCACGATGGCCTGTCTTGCCGGGTCTGCGGGAACGGTATATGTTGCCAGGGATGATTACATGGCTGCGAAGAAAGAGCTGAAGGCTGTGAATGAACAATTGAATCGCTTGCCTGAGTTAAGCGGAGTCCATGAAGCCCTTGAAATAGCAGAGAGGGAGCTGGCGAATCTTCAGGAGCTGGAGAAGTATACACAGAGTAATAATGACACGATCCCCCATGTGATCGCTGAGCTGGAGAAGAAGCTGCCAAATGGTACGGTCATCCATTCCATGCAGTTTACAGAAGCGGCTGTTACCATGTCCGTTACTGCCAGTGTAGGAGAGGTCAATCCCAACGCTCTGGTTGCGGTTATATTAAAGCAGCTGAAGACCATCGAATACTTCAGGGATCAGGTAGAGATCACGGGAATCACAGTGACTGAGCAGGACGGAGTCTCTTATGTCAGCTTTAATATTCTGTGTACCTATGTGGAATAGGCGGAGGAATGGAAGATGAAATATAAATTTACTGCAAAGCAAATAAAGCTCATCATAAATCTCATTAGCTTGATCATTTTTATCGTATCCTATTTCTATATCTATCAGACCAATGTGGATAAAACGAAAGCCCTAACCAATGAGACCTTAATAAGAAAAGAGGAGCTTAGGGATAGGCTAGAGAGGCTTGCAAAAGAGGATTCCTTACGGGAACAATTAACAAAAGTAAATCAGCAGAAACAGACGATCATCGATCGCTTTCCGGTTTTTATCGGGGATGAGGATAATTTTCTGTTCGTGGAACAGATGGAATCGGCTGTGAAGGTGAAGACCTCCTCGATTAACTCCTCGGATCCTGTGATGCTTTATGAAACGATCCTTCCGATAAAAGAGGAGCCGGGAGAAGCACCGGAAACCCCTATAGGAACAAACAGCGAGTCCGGTGAGACACCGAAGGTTATGATTGCTACATCAAAAACCCTCAGCATGAGCTTTATCACCGACTATCGCGGCTTTAAGGAGATGGCGGATTATATCAGCAAATATCCGGATCCTACGATCATTGAGAGCGTTGCGGTCAGTTCAGACAAGGCAACCGGTGTTCTGGCAGGTAATCTGGTATTAAAACGGTTTGCCTTAAGTGGGACAGGAAAGAAATACGAAGTACCCTCCATTGATGGAATTGATATCGGAATAGATAATATCTTTGGCTCCGGTTACGAGCTGGAAGAATAGTATTTGCACATTTGCACTGGAAAGGAAGGACAGTCAATGAAGCGGAACAAACGCCATCATGCTTATGGGCGGCTGAACCATCAGGGCTTTTCCCTGGTGGAGCTCGTAATCAGCATCGCTGTGCTTGTGATCATCATGGTTCCTCTGATGAATAATTTCTTTCGATCCATGCAGATGAATAAGAAGGCAGAGAAGCTACAGCTTCAGAGCAATCTGGCTGCCAGCATTATGGAGGGACTCAAGGCCTCTGACATGACAGAGCTGATCAGTCAATTTAGTGGTAGCGGCTTCAACCTGATTCCTGAGACAATCAATGAGGCGGTTCGCTTACAGTATAATACGGCAAGTAATCAGCTGGAGCCCTATGATGCAACGTATGAGCAGGATGCTTATTATTTTGCTATTCATGGTATAAGGATCGGGAGCGCGGCTTATGATGCACTGATTACCCTTGATCCGTCGGATACCTACAAGGATCAGGCCGGAAGGATGAACCGGTATCCGATGCCGGAGATTATCAATCTGGATGAGAAGGCAAACGGGCTTCTATTCTCGAACGGCACTGTGAATGGAACACCTGTGACGCCATCCTTCGATGAGCTTGCTCTGACCAGCTTTACAGCCTGGGGAACGGCCTATGCCCAACAGAAGTTTACGCAGTCCTCGGAATATCAGAGCTATCTGGATGCCAGACGAACCTGGCAGGAGGAATATGTTCAGGCGATCCTGGATGGGAAGACAGGAGCAGAATTACCGATGGAGCCGACGGCACCGACTCTGGCCGGTCAAGCCGCCATACATCCGGAGTATGATGAGTATATTAACCCGGATAAGATTAAGGAATTTCTCTCGAAGCGAATGCTGGTTTCGGTAAATGATAACAATGTTACCTATGATCTGGAGTATTTCTGTGATTGGCCGAAGGGGCCGGGTAAATTGCAGGGTCTTGGTGAGAATCAGGTTCAGAGCAGTGTGATGAACAGGATAATGGATAGGAATTATCCGAAGGCACTGGAGAATGTATACTTATTCTATACACCCTCCTCCTTCCAGACACCGACTCACTCTGCAGATCAAATTGAGGTGACTTCGGTGGCTCCAGTCAATTTCTTTGTGGCCAAGCAGGGGATGGAGATCAACTCCATCAGCATCTCACAGAGCGGAAATGTTACCCTGTTTACAGACATCATGAATTATAGCTCCCCGGATCCCGTAATCGCGGATGTGGTCAAAACCCGGGAAGAGGATAGGATCTATAAGGTAACCATTAGGATTTGTAACTATGAAGAGCTTGCGATCAGTGATCGATATCATAAGGTGGAATACACCTTGGAATCAACATTGGAACAATAGAAAGGATCCGGCAGAATGAGAAGGATGATTCAAAAACTGAATAATCAGGGCTCAACACTGCTAACGGTAGTTATATGTATTGCTTTTGTCGGCATCCTGGGCTCCTTGATGCTTTCTGTTACCATGACCAATCTTCAGATGAAGATCATTGAGAACAGGTCCAAGGAGAATTTTTATTCCTGCGAAATGGCCATGGAGGAGATACGGACCGGAATTGAGGAGCTGACAGCAAGCTCGATCCAATATGTCTATAAAAATCATATCATAAATAACTTTGAAGCAATTATTGGAAGAGACGCAGAGGAGTTGAATGCTGATATCCGAAAAAAAGTCGGTACGAATATCATGAAACAGCTTGGAATGGCGGATGCTTATTCTGAGGACCAATTGGCTTCGGGTATGGCTGTGAAGGCAAGGGACCATATTCTTGACACCTATCTATCTGCTCCCCCTACCGGTGTTACGATATCGGTTAAAATTGGTGAGGAGGCTGCGGATACTCCGATCTATTTTAGGTCGGGAGATACGGTAGTAATTGAGGATATCAGCGTTAAGCTGACGAAGAAGGACTATGAAACCTCCATTACCTCGGATATCGCCATTGCCTTACCGGAATTTACCTTTGATGAGGGAGAAGAGCATGTGGTATACCGGATGGATCAGCCCTTCCTCACCTATGCGCTTTTGGCAGATGGGTTGATTACTTCCGATCAGACCACCGGAGTAGCTGCGAGAAGTATCGTAAACGGAAATGTCTATGGAGGAGTCGGTATTGCGGTGGATGGTCAGAATCTGGGTACCCAGACACTGGAGTTTCACAGTGCAAAGCTGATTAGCAGAGGCCTAATTCAAGCAATGGATACGGGTAAGCTTGTGATAAAGGGACCTGAGGGAGCCGATTACGCTGCAGTCTGGGCGGATAACTTAAGGACTATCACATCACCGGAGTATCAATCCCTGGGAATAGCCACGTCTACCCGCCTGGATATCGATGGCTACTGCTTTATTAAGGATGACCTTACTCTGGATGGAACGAACAGCATAGTTCAAATCAAGGGGGCTTACCTGGGTTATACCGGGGAGAATTCCTCTAGGGGCAGCGCCATGATCATCAATGGAGCAGGCTCCTCCTTAAATCTGTCGGGATTAAAGCTTCTTATTCTGGCAGGACGGGCGAATGTATCCATTGATGATAGAATTCAAAGCGTGGATATCACCAATGAAATCATGACAGGGGAATCCATTGCCTTCAAGAGTAACCAGCGGGCTTATCTGATTCCCGGCAGATATATTCGGGATGTAAAGCGTAATCCGATCACCAAAGAGGATTCTATTCTTGATCCGGGGGTTGACTTCAGCCTTCCCTCAGAGATTAACTTTTCAAATTATGTGGATCATGGGAAGCCCTATAAAATAGCTTCCAAGCAGACAAATGCTACGGATAGCAGCTCTTTGCTCAGGTATTATTATCTTAACTTCGCAACCGGTGTCCAGGCAGACCGCTATCTTCGCGCATTTGTGGATCAGAATCCGACAGCCTTAAATATCATGGATCCCTTCCGGCTCGGTCAGGTGCTTCTTCCCAACAATCCGGATGGAAGTACGATCTATACCGTGGGTAACCGGATGTCCTATAACGGAGCTGAAGTGAGCCTAACCGCAGGAAACCGCTTCGGTCTTGATGAAACGGTGGATTCGGCTGTCCTTGAACAGCAGCTGAGGGAAAGCTTTGGGGAGTTATTATTGAATAACCCGGAAATCAATCATGGGATCTATGATGCAACCGGGCTTCCGTCCGATACCAGGTTAGGTATGCTGGAGCGGGTCTATTCCAAGCTGAACCATTTATTATATCTGGAGAGTAACAGAGCTTATCGGGAAACGGATCCTACGGTTGGGAGCTTCCTGATTTCAGGAGGACTAAATACCATTGCGAATGATCCGGATAATCTCTATTTGAAATTTATGAATGAGGATAGCAGCAGCACAACCCTTATTGATGCCGGTGATATCGACTTAAGCACTCCTTCCATCCTGATTGTGAAGGAGGATGTGGTTTTGGATACTGATTTTAATGGAATTCTGATCGCCAGCGGGAATATTACAATCGGGGACAATGTCACGGTGAATGGTTTAGTGGTGACAGATGGCTCATATTCCGGCAGCAGCGGCAATATCACTGTGGGTAATCAGGTTACAGTGAATGGCAGGCTGATTGCAGTAGGGGATATCGCATTGGGAAACAACAATACCATAAATGGCGACAATACAGCGTTTGATTCCTCCGGTGCAGCTGCAATTCTGACGGAATTATTTGAGTATAACGGACATATTCTACAGAAGATTTTCCGCTATGTGAATGTAACGGTGAATTTTACAATCGCAAATCCGGCAGATCATAAAGTGGATTTATCCGCTTTGATCTCCTATGAGAACTGGCGTAAGAATTAACGCTTCGAAAGGGTGGTAATGAAGCGGATGAAGAACAATCAAGGAGTTACCCTAATAGAGCTAATCATTGTCATGGCAATTGCCAGCATCCTTGCGGGAGGCTCCATCATAGGAGTGCGTTTGCTGGGGGTGGGCAGTGCCAAGAGAAATGCGAATAGAATTGATTCGATGCTGGATTTTGTTCAACTGCAGAATATGACGAAGAGCAAAGTCCATTATCTGATCATCAGTGAGGAAAACGGAACCTATGTCATGAAGGTGAGGGCAGGAGCTGGAACAGAGGATCCCATCCTAGCCAAGGAAGAGCTGAAGCTGGTCAGAGGAGAAATCACTTATCAGAGGAAGTACGATGGCACAACCTACCTGTTGAGCAGTACTCCGGTTCCGGGAAGAACTATCAGCCCTAAGCTGGAGATATGCTTTCGAAAGGATACCGGCGGTGTCTCCATGAACACACAGGGTGATATCATTACCCGGATTGGAGTTACCTCTGCCGGACGTTCCTACACAATTCACCTGGTAGAGGCAACAGGCAAGCATTATATAGATTGATGAGGTGGAATTCGTGCGATTAACCGGTAATAACAAGGGGACAACATTAGTAGAGCTTATCATTGCTATGGCTGTTGCAGCGATTGTCCTATCCATGATCATGTATTTTGTTTTTGGCGCATCGAAGAGCTTTCAGCGTACCAGTGATGAAGTAAATCTTCAGCTGGAAGCACAGACGACCATAAATCAAATCAACAATATCATCCTGGAGGCAAAAAGCATGGAGGTTTATCCCTCTGATGGTGTCATCGATCCCTCAAGCGGAGAGATACGATATACCTTTGCGTGCAATCACAATGAGTTTTATACCTTCATCTTTGCAGAGGCCGATGGGATTTTGTACCAGGTTCAGACAAGCGGCTTCACCGAGGCCAGGACAGCATCCTATAACAAGCAGGAGCATCTGTTGGCAGAATACGTAAGTAAGCTTACCATCACGAAGGTGGACAGAAATCAGTCTGCCAGGATTGACCTGAAGCTGGCTCTGGGCACAGAGGAATATCAGGTCAGTAAGCTCGTTAAGATGAGGAATGCAAAATAAAGATCTGCTCCACTATAGATTGAAGCAGGGCTGCCTAAGGAGGTGTGATCCATGAAGAATAAAATAATAGCATTCGTACTCATTCTGTTGATTTCCGGCTTGGCCCTAATGATACCCGGTATCATGGAGAATACTACTACGACAGCGGATGAAGCGGAGTGGTCACAGGAGGGCTCTGATGATTTCTATGGATTTACTGTAGTTGAAATAGTGCCTTATAAGGGGATGGGTGAAATCGGTTATCTGGTCGGTGGACAGGAGCCTATTGACGGCAGCCTGATTCCCTATCAGGAGGGAGCCGGTAAGGTCAGCTTCTTAGGTGGAGCCATCTCCACCTATTGCAATCTGGTTGAGCAACCCATGCCAGCATCAGGAAATGCAAATCAGGGCTGGATTCCCGGTATTTCCTATACAGCAGAGAACGGATATTTTGAAAAGGTAAGTAGCAATATTCCGGATTCCTATAGCATGTCCTCCAATCAGACGATTTACGAAAGAGTGACAAACGGTACCGGTACTCATATTGCAAGGCTTCCGGACAACGCTGTGATGGATAATATTCATGAGAGCTGGTGGTATCCGGAAAATTATAGGAATGTCAATGCTTATTTTGTCAGTGATAGACCGGCAGATCAAAGCCTTACCTTCAGTCAGGCATACAAGGCATTTCATGTTACCCGGAAGGAAGATCGGACCGGTGATTATGATTATAATACTGTTACGAAGAGGTTCTACCTGAACAGGGGTAAGGGTCTATATGAGGTAATCTTTGTACAAAACAATGATACCTATAATAATCCTTCTTACTATATGCTGAAGGATTATGAGCTTGTGCCGGAGGGAACAGGAGATTATTCCTACTCAGGAGCAATCAACTATGTAGCACAGGCAGGTGGAAATTATAAGAGAACTACCGGTGCCTTATTATTTACCTATGCCGGCAGTACAAGCAATAATTACCGATGGGTGAAGGATGATACAGCCCTAACGAAGGCTAATTTTACTCAGGAGGGAAATCGAATCTGGGTGAAGGGACAGAGGATCAGAAGGACTTATCAATTCAGACGCTTTACCAGCTATGTGAACAATGAATTTTTTAAGAGATATAGTCTTGGGGTGCCTGCTGATCAGGTGGACCGCTACCCGGTCCGTGTATTGACCTTAACACCCAATGACTTAAATGGTGCCTATCAGTACATCATTGATGAGGCAAATTTGTTCTATATCAATGAAAATAGTAATCATAACCAATATATTGAGTACTACGAAAACTATAATCCACAGGGAATTCTTCAAAACCCCAAATATGCCAACAATCGGGGTGCATTAAGCTTCGCATACAATGATCTTAATTGGGATACTACTGTAAAGCTATTTAAGAAAATTGCAGGGATCGGCTGTCATAAGGCAGCGGTCATCGTAGACAGTTTATATTATCAGGATGCCGTCAAAGGAGCCAATGCCTACAATCATTATCATAGGAGCAATATCAATGTAGGGGTTACCTATAATAACAATGGTGCAACCTCTGTCAATATGGCGAAGCTGTATATTATGATTACTCAGAGGAATATGGTTGATTTTTATAATTCCTTTCTGAATCCGGATCTACCGGGTGCACGTCTGATTACGAGGCATCCGGCAACCGGTACTGCTACGGGGATATCCCCCACCGGAACAACCGGGAGCTTTGTCAGACCGGGCTCGAATTACAGCCCCTCCTCAAATACCGCAATCTATTGGAATGGCAACACCTTTCTACCCTTTGGCTTAAATGCGGACGGAGTCATGACAACCTACCGCTCAGCAGCAGAATTGTATGCGGCGGGAGTATATAACCTTGATCTGACGGCTCAGACAACGGATCTGGCCAAAAATGTACTGATCTTAAATGGGCAGGACATTTTTACGGATAAATTCGTAGAGGGAATACCTGTTCCCGGCAATCAGAATGAAGGGGACCACTGGGACGAAGCGGAGGAGCACCTGAGGGGACTGGATCCTTCCGGAACAATTCCCCTTCCCTTTATCATTGGAAATTTAGTCAATGTGATTACGAACAATGGAAACGGCTATGGAAAGATCGGCGGAGAAGGCTATCCCGGTGGCAGCTATGTGGAAGGACCACCGTCAACGGAGCATCCCGGTACGATCCCGGAGGACGGTTCTGATGGCAGTAACCTGCGCTCCTACAAGCGAGTGCTGAACATACAGCCCACAGCATACTTTGCACAATCAGAGACCAATATTCGTAATATGCTAGCCGACTTTGAGGTTCAGATCATCAGCATGACCAGTATGGAATTCAACAGCAAGATAGAGGATATCAATAGTAAGTATGATGTGATCTATATCGGCAGCAATGTATATAACAATAAAAGTAGGAACAGATTCCATACCAGTACCTCCGGCAGCAATGTAACAACAGCCTTCAATGACAGTACGATGAATGCTTATGTTTATTCGGCTAGGGGTGATCAAACTGAGCTAGCCCTTGGCTCCAATGTTACACAGGTTCGTTATCGGGGGAATGATCTGACGACACAAAAGGTCAGTGAATTGAAGGCGTTCTTAAATGCAGGTTATCCGATTGTATTGGAGAATAACCTATATCAAATATCCAATGGGATCGGCTCCACAGCAAAGGTGGACCCTGCCTCGAATATCTATTCCTTCATCAATGACAATAAAAGCAGCTACCTGAACCTGATGAACTACGCCGCCTTTGAGGAGGGTAATGCTACGGTCAAGGGTCTGTTCTTGATCAGATTAAAAAGCTATATGAATATCCTCCGTCCGGCTGTAAGCCTGGTTGAGCCGGTGATACCCGCCGGGGCGGCTAAGAACTATGTTCAGGTGGATCCGGTTACGGACCAGCTAAGGATTAAATTTAAGCTTTTACCGAAAAACGGTGTTCCAAGTGTTCATACCTATAATGCCTACCTCTATCTGGATAAGAACGGGGATGGTATTTTTGAAGCCTCCGAGGACTTGGATGCAAGAGCTGCTGATGGTTCGAGATTATTTAATTTGAGAGAAAGCAATAATCGGACCTATATTTGTACTGTGAATATGTCCGCTTTAAACGGAGGATATCAGTGGAAGCTGGTGGTAGAAAGAACATCAAATCCGTTAATACGCAGCAATATCAGCGGGTATGCTTCTGTTGCCAATGGTAAGGAGCTATACATCCTGCAAATTACGGACAGCGCAACCGCTTCCTATCGTCTGTCGGAAAAGATAGTGGATACCAATCGGCTGATCTATGCCTATGCAGGAGCCGGTAAGCTATCGGATTATAACCTCAACTTTGAAACCATAACAGTGGGTGAATATCAAGCGATGTTCACGGAGGCCTCGAAGTATGATCCAACAAAGCCCTTGGCTACCAGTAGATTATCGAAGTATCATTTGTTGATTCTTGATAATCCCGTCGATCAGCTTACGGACCAATATGGTTCTGTTCGCAACATTAGGGATGAGATTGCGAATCATAAGCTGGGTGTCATTTTCACAAAGGATGCACTGGGGTATTCGAATCAGGATCAGTATTACTCCACAGCTAGTCGTAGCTTTCTGAATAATGGCACGGACAGAGCTTATACCTATCATTATATCAACCGTAACTTTAGCTCCAATGCCATAAGCTCCGGTTACAGATATATTTATAAGGATATGGTGGGGAATAATCATAGTGCGGACAAAACCAAGGACCTATCCTATCGGACCAACCATTTGACAAAAACCAATGATGGAACAATTACCCATTATCCCTATAAGATAAGCAGAGCGATTCGAATAGCCGATAATTTCTATTCGAAGGATGCAGTCATTGATTATAACCTTGCAAGGGGAGAGCGATTGATTGGCTGGTATAGTCTATCAGATACCAGGAGTCCGGTAGTAAGGGAGGTATTAGGACTTAGCGGTACAACCGAAAGCCAATATCAGGGTATGTATAGCTCTTCACCCAATGATGTGAAGAACAATTACTATCTGTTCAGCAACGGAAGCACCTATTATTCCGGTATTCGATTGGCGGAGGCGGATATCACGGGCAATGATAACGAGATGAAGCTCTTTGTCAATACGATTCTGGCCTGTCATAAGGCGACTTGGAACAGGGTGGTATCCAACCCTCCCGAAATTGAGATCAGGGATCCGCTTCCTCAGCTTCAGCCTGACAATACGATGAAAATCACCGTTCAACCGGATGATTTGGTCGGTACGGACTTTATCCTTCAGTTTAGGATCAATCAGAGCAGCTCCAATATGGATTTGGAGATCAACTACAATGACATGACTGAGCCGGACGGAATTACCTGGGATAATTATGTATACCCGGTAAACGAGACTGGAAATCTGGGCTCTGCTATCGCCATCAATCATACAAGCAAGGTCATACAAAGGGATACGTTATATGCCATCAAGATACCAGCGGATCAGCTGACAGGCTTGAACAAGCTTACACTGATCGCGAAAAACCTGGAGGGCAATAGCGACACCGAGGTGGTATATCTGGAATTTGTTCAGCCTCCTCTTGTTACAATATTAGATCCCATCCCGCCGGCCGGAGTGACACTGCAGCACATATATGTGGATCTGGATTATTCCCCGGATGCGCCCAATGAGGATTATCTGGCAGGGGGGACGCCGGTCAGAATTGTGTTCCAGGTAGAATCAATCCAGGAATATACTCTGGATTATACCTCCGATGGGGAGTCCTTGATGGATGGAGGAGCGGATGATGTGACAGTAAGCATGCTTACAGCTACCCCTCCCGGGGCTTCGGTGATTATTCGGACCTATGAGCTGCTGGTCCCTGCAAGCTTTATCCAAAATAGGAACAGCAGAGATTTGACGATTACAGCGACCTATGGAGGATTAGCCGGTGAGGTTACAGTACGAATCTTAAGAAGAAGTTTATTCCCCCTTGACTAATGGAATAAATAAGGATACTGTTATCTATACGGGAGGGATTGTCCCGACCGAAGCATTATGACGAAACGGTAGTCTCGGAGGACGGAAGATGAACATGATCCATAAGATAAGGAATCATAAGATGTATCGTATCCTGGTCAACAGGGAGACGATTGCCTATGCCATAGCCGGTGTCATGACCACAGTTGTTAATTTTATCAGCTATGAGCTGATGTACCGATTGGGCTTCTCCAATCTGAATGCTAACTGGATCGCCTGGTTGATTGCAGTCACCTTTGCCTATATCGTGAATAAATGGAGTGTATTCCGTTCTAAGAGTGAGTCGGTGAAGGCTGAGACCTGGAAGGTCATTAAGTTTTACGGGGCAAGACTGGTGTCCCTGGGAGTGGAACAGCTGGGAATCTATATCCTTATTGAACGGCTTGATATTTACCGCTGGGTTGTTAAGGGCGGTTTATCGATCATTGTAATCATACTGAATTATATCTTCAGTAAGCTTTACATCTTTCATAAGACGAAAGGACCTGTAAAATAAATAGGTCAAGGAAAAAGGCCCGGTGGTGTATCGCTACCCGGCCTTTTTTAGTAAGAAACAGGGCATGGAATAAGCAGTTTATCCTTGCTGACCGAATCATTTTTTGATGGAAGTCGTAGAATACTATTTTAGTCCGTAGAATAAATATTGCAATTTGGTTGGCTTGTGGTAGACTGTTAAAAGATAATACTGGATGAAGAGAATCGTAGTGGAGGTAAACTATTGGAAACGACGAAAGCAATTGTGAAGCTGAAAAAGGGAGAAGGCCGCAGCTTGAAGGGCGGCGGGCTCTGGATTTATGATAATGAGATCGATAGGATCACCGGAAGCTATGTGAACGGGGATATCATCCATGTGCATGACTTCGATGATTATTACCTTGGCTGTGGATTCATCAATACGAATTCTAAAATTACCGTGCGAATGATGTCCAGAGTCAGGGGACAGGAAATCGATCACGATTTCCTGGTGATGAGAGTGAAAAATGCCTGGGAGTACCGCAAGAAGGTGGTAGATACAGGGAGCTGCAGAGTAATCTTCGGAGAAGCAGATTTCCTGCCGGGACTGGTTGTAGATAAGTTCTCTGATGTGCTGGTGGTTCAGTCCCTGGCCCTGGGGATTGATCGAAGGAAGGAAGAAATTCTGGAGATCTTAATGGAGCTTCTGGCACAGGACGGTATTCAGATCCGGGGTGTATATGAGCGAAGCGATGCTAAGGTCAGACTGCATGAGGGGATGGATCGAAGAAAAGGCTTTATCGGGGAGCCCTTCGATACGAAGGTAGAGATTCAGGAAAATGGAGTAAAATATCTGGTGGATGTGGCTGAGGGTCAGAAGACAGGCTTCTTCCTGGACCAGAAGTATAACAGGGCAGCAGTGGCCAGACTATGCCAGGGAGCGAGAGTTCTGGATTGCTTTACCCATACCGGCTCCTTTGCCTTAAATGCCGGTCTGGGTGGTGCGACGGAGGTTACCGGTGTGGATGCCTCCGAGCTGGGTGTTGCGCAGGCTACAGAGAATGCAGCCCTGAATGGTCTGTCCTCTACGGTGAAATTCATTTGTGAGGATGTCTTTGAATTATTGCCGAAATTGGAAGCTCAGGGTGAGCAGTATGATGTCGTGATACTGGATCCGCCGGCCTTCACAAAATCCCGTGAATCAGTGAAGAATGCCATCAAGGGCTATCGGGAGATTAACTTAAGAGCGATGAAGCTGGTGAAGGATGGAGGCTATTTGGCGACCTGCTCCTGCTCCCATTTCATGACCCCGGAGCTGTTCTCAGAGACCATCGGACAGGCAGCAAAGCATGTCAGAAGGAGGATCCGCCAGGTGGAATATCGTACCCAGTCACCGGATCATCCGATTCTGTGGGCAGCGGATGAGTCCTATTATCTGAAGTTTTTTATCTTTCAGGTGGTCAGTGAAAAGTAATTGAAAGAATATCTTAAGAAAGGATATCTTTGGAGAGGATATCTTAGGAGAGGATATTGTGATATAGCATATGAGTATAAGACAGGAGTATGATTATGACCTATCAGGAAGCAAGGGATTTTATAAACCAGTCAAATCAATATGGATGGGTTCCGGGACTCGAGACGATTACAGAGCTTCTGAAACGTCTGGGTAATCCTCAGGAGCAGCTGAGGGTGATCCATGTTGCAGGAACGAACGGTAAGGGCTCTACCTGTGCCTTTCTGACATCAATTCTTAGTCAGGCCGGATATCGTGTCGGCAGATATATCTCACCCACTCTATACTCCTACCGGGAGAGAATACAGATCATCCTTCCGGAACAGATGATCCGGCAGGAAGACAACTCTTTGAACGACCAATCCCTTACAGTGAAATCAGGTATACCCTTGCAGAAGAACACGACACAGAGGGAGCATCCTTACGAACAGGGAATAGAGTACATCACTAAGGATGGAGTTATCCGTACGATCGAGAGGATAAAACCTATTTGCGAAGGTATGGTCAGAGAGGACTTCGCCCATCCAACCACCTTCGAAATCGAGACAGCCATGACCTTTTTGTATTTTCTATGGGAGAGAGTAGATTTAGTCGTACTTGAGGTTGGTCTTGGCGGAAGGCTGGATGCTACCAATGTCATCCGTGTGCCGATCTGCAGTGTCATCACATCCATCAGCATGGATCATATGCAATACCTTGGTGATACTCTGGAACAGATTGCCGCCCATAAGGCGGGAATTATCAAGAGTGGCTGTCCTGTCGTAACCTGTGACCAGGAGCCGGAGGTTCTGCAGGTGATACGGAATAGGGCAGGAGAGACTGCTTCTGATTTATATATCGCCGATTCGAAGCTTGCAGAGAAGCTTCATTATTCTCTGGAGGGGACAAAATTCTCCTATCGAACAGGCAATCAATGTAGAATGAATAGAAGCAGCTACAATCATTTTAGTCTCATTGATACTAACCCCTATGGCGTTGATCACAATAACATAAGTCACAATGATAGTAACACCAATGGAAGTAACCTCAATGATAATAGCCACAATATCAATAACTCCAATGACAATAGCCTTAGAAACAATAATCCGGAAGGAAGCCAGGCATCCGAATTTCGGATCAGCCTTCTGGGAAAGCATCAGGTGAAGAATGCAGTCCTGGCCCTTGTGGCTGCCAGAGTAATCCGGCAAGCCGGCTATCCCATATCAGAAGAGGCCATTCAGGCAGGGCTATCCACAGCGCGATGGAGCGGGAGACTGGAGCTAATATCTACCAGACCATATCTTATAATCGACGGAGCGCATAATGAGGAGGCTGCAAGTACTCTCAGGGAAGCGATAGAGCTTTATTTTCACGGTCGAAGGATCCTCTATCTCATGGGGGTATTGGCGGATAAAGAATATGAGAAAATCCTAAAGATAACAGCACCACTGGCAGCTTTGATCCTTACTCTGACACCGGAAAATGCCCGGGCATTACGATCCGATCTACTGGCAGAGAAAGCAAAGAACTACTGTGACAGAGTGATTGATGCCGGAACTGTAACACAGGCCTTACACCTAGCTTTTGAGGAAGCGGGAGAAGAGGATGTGATCATTGCCTTTGGCTCCTTATCCTTCTTAGGAGATCTGGTAAATGCCTTCAACAGTAAAACCCTGCTGCAATAGGGGATTGATTAGTCAATCCCTGTTGCTACAGGGTTTTTGTATCCTATCATAGGCTGATCGTCTTATATGAGGTTATTTCTCTTCACCCAGGTTAGGAGGATCGAAGGTACCCAGTTTTGCGCTTCCGTCTGCTGACAGAACGTAGGTATGGGTATTATCAAAATCCTTGAAAAATACATAACGATCCGTTACATGGATCTGCTTATAATAGCCCTCCAGAAGGGTCTCATGCTCCAGCGTTACCAGATTCAAACGGCCAATCCTGCTGTTTTCCTCCTCATCTACCTGATAATACAGATACTTTCCGGAATTCGTTATATTATAGGTGGAACAGAGCTGATCCACCAGAACTGTTCGCTCGGAGCCATCCGGCTTCATCCGGTTTACCGAGTAATTGTTATTCAGATCCAGATAATAGATATAGTCCTCCCGGAAAATCGGGTAAGCAAAGTTCCCTTCGATATAGGTGCTAGTTACAAAGCTGGATAAATCCAGGGCATTGATGTTATGATTCTTTGTAAATCCTGCATAATAAAGCTTGTTATTTGCTACATGGGAGGGAATGACTGCATCATTCAGAATTAACTTCTCCATGGTAGTATCTATTTTTTTACGGTACAGAAATAATCCACTGTTCACATCATAATTCTGATAGTATACAAAATTTCCTTTTAAGAACAGATAGCTGCCGGGATTATAAGAGATGGCTTTCAGATTTTTACCGTTATGATTGATCCGGTACATTCCGGAGTTGTTGAACATCAGAATGCTGCCGGAATTATTTGCTCTGGTATCATTCGCACGCAGATAGTAGAGGTAATTCTCATCGGCATTGATATACACAGCCTTATCATAATGGACCTTCTTAATGTTCGTACAATCTGAATTCATAACATAGAGGGCACCATCATCGTTATCATTACTGAAATAAATCTTCCCATCCTGCTCACAGAAGAGTCCTCCATTGAAGATATTTCCGGCAGTGTTGCCGACCTCTTCCTCCTCATTAAAATAAGTTCGTCCCTGGGCGTAGAAAAAAACCCATAGAAAAGCCACTATAGTGATCAAGACCAATAGGATTAATATCTTCTTAATCGATGCAAGCATAAATACCTCCGAAGCCCAAATAGATGACAATTTGTCCTATTTCATTATATATCGACAGGAGCAAATATGCAATAAGCAGATAAGGTTGCATA
>JAEYRK010000071.1 GCA_023435645.1 Bacillota bacterium | reverse complement strand
AAATCCAGGAGGAGGGCAATCCTGACCAGGCAGCGATTGCCAGTCGCAGGGCCGGAGAGGCTTATGGACTTAAGCTGCTACAGACCTCCATCCATAATGATGAGACGAACTCAACCAGGTTTATCATCATCTCAAACCGGAGAATATACGATCAGGGCGCAGAGCGTACCAGCCTATGCTTCGCTCTCCCTCATAAAAGCGGTTCCCTCTACCACATGCTTTCCCATTTTATTTATAACAAAATTAATATGACCAGGATTGAATCGAGGCCGATTGCAGGAAAAGCCTTTGAATACAGATTTTTTGTTGATATTGAGGGAAGCCTAGAGAACCCGGGAGTGAAGAATGCACTGCACTGTATTGAGCTGGAGGCTCTGGAAATGAAGATTCTGGGAAGCTTTAAACCGGTCAGAGCATAAATTTCATCATATCTTCAAAATCTAATCACAAAGTGAACATAATTTCTTGATAGAATGCTCATAACAATTAAATTAATAAAGAAAAGTTAGGTTATTGCAAAACCTCTGATATGCTTATTTTGTGTGCACAACAGATACATGTTCATTTAATTCATTTTGCAATTGCCTAATAAGAAGAGATCTTGAAAGGAGAGTTGTTATGGACGGAGATCAGAAAAATGGAATGAGTAATCAAAATAGTAGCAATGGCGATCAGGGCCAGAATAACAACCGGTATTCGGATCATCAGAGGCAGTATCATTTTATAGATAGCTCCAATAGCGGGAATGCCGGATATTATCCGTATTATCCTAGCCCCCAGCCCATGCAGAAGAAGAAAAAGCCCAGAAAAAAATGGTTCTTCAAGGTTGTCAAATTCACAGCAGCAGCCTTGTTCTTCGGAGTGCTGGCAGGAGCAGCAGCCTCAGGCTATGATTACCTGACTGAAGCAAATAAGAAGGAACCGAGCAGCAAGCAGAATACAGAAATAGTTGAGAATAGTCCCATCACTGTGATACCGACGGAGGATACAAATCCCGAGCCAGAAGTGGTTCAGACCTCTAAGGTGACAGAGGGAATTGTATCCGATGTATCCGATATTGTAGATAAGGTAATGCCTGCAATCGTGGCAATCAATTCCTCAGCAACCATAACCAATTATGATTTCTTTACCGGCAGGAAATTTAATGAGCCCTATAAGGGAAGCGGTTCCGGAATTATTATCGGTCAGAATGAAGAGTCCCTACTGATCTTAACGAACAATCATGTGATAGAATCAGCAGACTCTGTGGAAATTGTATTTTCAGATGATAGCAATGCGGCAGCCACCGTAAGAGGTGCAGATGCCAGATCGGATATCGCTGTACTGGAGGTCATGCTGAAGGATTTATCAGATGAGACTTTAACAAACATACGAGTCGCAAGTTTGGGCAACTCCAATCAGGTCAAAGCAGGTGAGATGGTTATTGCGATAGGGAATGCACTTGGCTATGGTCAGTCCGTAACGGTAGGATATGTCAGTGCGGTGAATCGGAAGGTGAACATTGATGGTGTATCCATGGGCTTGATCCAAACCGATGCAGCGATTAATCCCGGTAACAGCGGCGGTGCCTTAATCAATAGCGTGGGTGAAGTAATCGGAATGAATTCCGTTAAATATGCATCCTATGAGGTTGAGGGTATGGGATATTCGATTCCGATCACTGATGCGGTGCCGATCATCGAGCAGCTGATGAGGAGAGAGCTGATCAACAAGGATGAGGTGGGTTATCTGGGTGTAAATCTAGAGACGGCCCAGGAAATCACCGAGGCCTTCTCCCAGCAGTTCCGTATGCCAATCGGAGTTTATATCAACCATGTCATCGAGGGATCCCCTGCCGAAAAAGCAGGCTTAAAGACAGGGCATATTATTGTAGGAGTGAATGGAATTAAGATAGAAACCATTGAGGATTTGGTCAATGCCATCTCTTATTATAAGGCAGGAGAGACCATCAGCCTCAGGATCAGCGTTCTGGAGCGGGGTTCCTATAGGGAGCAGGATTTAAGTGTAGTTCTTGGTGAGAGATAGTAGTAATCATCGAAGTCCCTATTATGAAGCCTAAGGGAATTTTCGTATTTGATATCCCAAATATCACATATAATCACCAATCAAATAATGAATTAAATGTAAAAGGTATCCTGAGCAGTGGTAAGCTGTTATCAGGATACCTTTCTTCCTATTATGATGAGCTGTGCCGGTGAGGAAGAGTTCAGCTAATCATCATGACTAACATAGCTATTCACCAAGGTTTCCTCGAAAAATCGGTTGATGGAGGACATAAACGCTAAATCCAATTCACTGGCCTTCCATGCATCGATAGCCGCATAATAGCTCGCTTTAATATCCTTTGGTACCTTATGATGATATTGCGAGGAGAGCTTCTGATAACCGTCCCTAATTTCCTTTCTATATTGATAAGCAGACTCAGTAATACATAGATTTTTATGGTCATTTCTATACGGTGTCGTGCAGGTTTTATAAACTACCTTAGGATTCGTAATCCGGTCCTTATATGCAATAATTCCTGAGCCATCATAGGTAACTGATTGATCCTTCTCCCCATGAATGATCATCACCGGTATATCGGAACGGTTAATGCCATCGATGGCCTCAACAAAGGCCTGATCTCCGTACATCAGTGCCTGATAGCCCCATAGGAAGGGATATTCCAGATAAGCAAGAATTCCAATGTACTGACTTGACCTTTCGACCATAGCCTGTAGAGGAGTATTAAAGCCGGATACACTGACCACTGCATCGATATCATAATCATAATTTAAGACGGAGGTCACAGCATAGCCTCCCATGCTATGGCCGTAGAGCATCAGGGGAAGCTGCTTTAGGTTCTCATCTTTCTTAATATAGTCTAGGGCAGCCCTTAGATCAAACAGGGACTGGGAAAGTCCACCGATTCCACTGCCCTCACTGCCAAAGCTGCCGGTACAATCGAAGGAGAAGACTCTCCAGCCCTGATCTACAAAATACAGGGTCTCAGCCAGATAGCTCTCTGCCCCTCCGCCGAGTCCATGAACAATAACAAGCAGTCCTTTGCTATTGCTTTCTCCATAGAGATAGCCCTTCAGCTGATTATGATTGGAAGGAAATTCAATGACAGATCGTGCATAATCATCCTTCACATCCTCATAGGACAGATAACCGGTATGATCATTTCTTTCAAACCTGCCAAAAAAGGTCTGAAAAACAAATAGGATTCCTGTCATGGAGAGAAAGGAAAAGAGCAGCAGTGCTGCGAGAATTCGTCTAACTATCTTTTTCATGATCAATCCTCTCGGATTTCTGTTACATCGCATATGATCCCACTACCTTTCCATTAAATTTAGGA
>JAEYRK010000096.1 GCA_023435645.1 Bacillota bacterium | reverse complement strand
AATAATCCTCTCCATATCCTCATCCGTATTTTTGATATCACTCGGCAGACACACCCCTTGAACGAAGATTTCCTCAGCAACGCTGCTGCCATCCTCACGGGTGGTTATAAAATCACAGTCTTCAAATACCGGTTGCAGATGCATGGGCTTCCAGACAGGCCTGGCTTCTATGTTCTCCTGTTCCAGGGCAAGCAGGATATCCAGCGGCTTTACCTTACTCATTGGATCGAGAGTAATACAGGTCAGCCAATAATTCGGTTCACAGCCCTCCGGGATGGGATTTAGGGTGATCTCCTTAATATTCTGAAAGGCTTCCTTATAGTTGTAATAAATTCTCTTTTTCCGTTCAATAAAGCCCTCTAGTGCTGTCAGCTGGCCTCTTCCGATTCCGGCAACGATATTGGACATCCGGTAATTATACCCGATTTCCTTATGCTCGTAATGACGTTCCTGCTCCCTGGCCTGAGTAGCCCAGAAGCGAGCCTTCTCAATCGCAGCTTTATCCTCTGATACCAGCATGCCCCCGCCGGAGCTAGTAATAATCTTATTCCCGTTGAAGGAATAAATGCCGTAGCTGCCAAAGGTTCCCGTATGCTTCCCCTGATAGGTTGCTCCTAGGGATTCCGCCGCATCCTCGATTAAGGGAACGTTATGCTCCTGGCAGATTGCTAGAATCTCCTTAAGCTTCGCCGGGGTACCATACAGATGAACCAGAAGGACCGCTTTCCCTTCGGGGTATTCTATAAATGCTTTTCTTAACGCTTCCGGATCCATGTTCCAGGATTCCTTCTCACTATCTATGAAAACAGGTTTACCCCCTTCATAAACAATCGGATTACAGGTAGCGGAGAAGGTCAGGGAAGAACAGAATACGACATCTCCCCTCTGAATTCCTGCCAGCTTTAGAGCCAGATGAATTGCCGCAGTCCCAGAGGTTAATGCTGCCGCATGGGGCGTTCCCACATAGGCTGCCAGCTCCTTCTCAAACTCATTGACATTGGGGCCTAAGGGGGCTATCCAGTTAGCCTCAAAGGCATCTCTGATATATTCCTGCTCTCTGCCGTTCATGGTCGGAGAGGAAAGGTAAATTCTCTTGTAACTCATCGTATCGCCTCAATTTATGTAGAATTTTATCTCCATTTAACTAAAGTGTAACATATCCAATGATAATGTCAAATATATATCTCTGGATGTTTATGAATGACTCTCATTCATCCGATAGGTAGGAACAATGTCCTTCACCATCCTCCTGATATCAATATGCTCCATCATACAGATCTCCTGTAATTCCTCCATCTGCCTCAGGAACTTCTCCTCGTCAATCTCGATCGGCTGACCAATATGAATCAGTTGGTTTTCCGTTTCCATTAGCCCCTCCTCTTCCATCAGAAGCTCTTCGTACAGCTTCTCTCCGGGGCGGAGGCCGGTAAACTTAATATCGATATCCTCATAGGGTTTAAATCCGGATAAACGGATCAAGTTCTCTGCCAGCTCCAATATCCTAACCGGTTGTCCCATGTCCAGTACAAAGATTTCTCCGCCCTTCGCATAGGCTCCCGCCTGTAGCACCAGAGAAACAGCTTCCGGTATGGTCATAAAATAACGGATGATATCCGGATGGGTTACCGTAACAGGACCTCCCTCTGCAATCTGCTTTTTGAACAAGGGAATTACGCTTCCGTTTGATCCCAGGACATTCCCGAAACGTACCGCAACGAATTCCGTTTTGGAACGCTTATTATAGGTCTGAATAATCATCTCACAGATTCGTTTGGAGGCACCCATGATATTGGTCGGATTCACTGCCTTGTCCGTTGATATCAGTACAAATCTCTCCGCACCGTAGAGGTCTGCTGCTGTAACCGTTTTTAAGGTTCCCAGGACATTATTCTTGATTGCTTCATTGGGGCTGTCCTCCATCAGGGGTACATGCTTATGGGCGGCAGCATGATAAACGATTTGTGGGCGATAGGTTTTAAAAATGCTGTTCATTCTTGTGGAGCTTCTGACGGATGCAATCAAAACTGTCAGGTTCAGCTCCGGATACTTCATTCGGAGCTCCTGTTGGATATCGTATGCGTTATTCTCATAGATATCTACGATAATCAGTTGCTTCGGATCATGAGCAGCCACCTGCCTGCAGAGCTCACTGCCGATAGAGCCGCCTCCACCGGTGACCAGTATTACTTTACCCTTAACATAATCCATGATGGACTTTAAATCCACCTGCATGGTATCCCTGCCAAGGAGGTCCTCCACCTCAACATCCCTTAACTGACTGATGCTGATTTCATCATTCATCAATTGGTAGATTCCCGGAAGAATTTTAAGATTGCAGCTGGTTTCCTTACAGATATCAACGATCTCACTGATGGTTTTCTTCGGCACAGAAGGCATTGCAATGATAATCTCATCAATCTGGTACAGATTGGCACTATCAATAATATCCTTCCTCATGCCAACTACCTTAATTCCCTGAATGTAAGTTCCCTGCTTCTCAGGTGCATCATCAATAATACATTTAATTATGGTGTTATGGATGTGCTCACTGTTTCGAATTTCTCTGATAATCACATTGGCCGCACTTCCTCCGCCGATCAGCATTACCTTCTTCAACGCTTTTTTGCCGGCTTTTCTTCTAATCAAATACCGGATGAAGCGATACGCAAAACGACTCCCCAGGGTAAGAAAGAATAGCACTCCTGCATATAGGAAATAGAAGCTTCTCGGAATGGGGTAATTGAAGGATTGATACCCGATGTACTGAAGGATTGAAGACACAATACAGGCTGAAAGAACGTTTTGCATCTCAATAATTCCTGCGAATCTCCAAATACTATGGTATAGCTTGAACAAATAGAATATGATCAGAGTGGTAACCAGATTAACAGGTAAGTAATTCCAGACAGATTCTATAAATCTTGCGTCCACCCGATCCGGATGGAAATCAAATCTCAGTAATAATCCGATGATACTGGAAAGTAAAATAATGGCGGTATCACATAATAAAAGAAATAACCGTCTTATCGTCAGTTTTCTATTCATCGTTCGTTCCCGTTTATACATTCATACTACCTCATTTGTTCTAAATAAGTTCTCTTCTAGGCATAAAAAGAACCTAAAATAGAAGCATACTATCCTATCTAGGCTCTATTTGATGATTGGTTGCCCTATGCATTGCATCCATTTTATCACGATATAGTTTTAATCTGCTTTTATAATTCTCTCTGTAGCTATTGCGTTCTTCTTCCGTCATATTCATAAATTCTATATATTCTAACTCACATTTATCAATAGGTGAGCCACAATGGAAGCAGATAGCATCCGGCTTTCTGGATACCATACGAAAATTATAACATTTCGGACAGATATAAATTCTCAGCATGTTATGCAGCCTCCTTATGTATCTTAACAGTAAACATTATACTATTTTTTTGCCCTAATGTAAACCTTCAAATGGATTTTTGTAATGTTTTGGTAATTCATGAGCATGTAGGATACCTGGTGTAAAATAATAACAATATAATAAAAAAATCCAAAATCGCATAAGCAATTTTGGATTTTTTTAAACAGCGCGTACGGGAATCGAACCCGTGTTTCCGCCGTGAGAGGGCGGCGTCTTGACCCCTTGACCAACGCGCCATGTCTTAAGGACAATATTTATATTATACTATCCTTAAGAAAAAAGCAAGCATTATTTTTAAAAATTTGCTGAATTGTTAAACCAATTAAAACAGTTTGTAAATGCATTCCGTATTATAGTAAAAAGAAGCAAATCGTCTATAGAAAATCCAGTAGGGACATCTGGTTCGATTGGGGTAGGTCTCCCAGGAGCCCCAGTCTAGCCATATTTTCTACCACTGTAGCGCTTACCTTGCAGCGAATCTTGAAATCATCCCTGGATAAGAACTTGCCCTGTTTCGCTGCTTCGACTACTCCGTCTGCCGCCTTATCTCCCAGGCCGTCAATCGTACTTAATGCGGGCATCAGCTTGTCTCCGAAGATCTGGAAATGATGGGCCTTTGCAGTAAAGATATCGATGGGTAGGAAGGTAAAGCCACGGGCATACATCTCCTGTACAATACGCATATCCTTAAAGGTGTCCTGCTCCTTATTGGTCAGAGTGTTCATCCTCCGTTTATAATCGGCCATATTCATCTCCAGACGATCCTTGCCGAGGCACATCAGCTCATAATTGAAGGCAGAGGCACGAATGGAAAAATAGGCTGCATAATAGGCCAAGGGATAATAAACCTTAAAATAGGCAATGCGGTACGCCATCATAACATAAGCAGCCGCATGGGCCTTCGGGAACATATACTTGATCTGCTTACAGGAACGGATATACCATTCCGGAACTCCTGCCTCAAGCATTGCCTTTTCCCAATCGGGTGTCAGTCCCTTCCCCTTACGGACACTCTCCATTATCTTAAAGGATAGGCCCGCTTCCACGCCGGTCTGAATCAGATAAATCATAATATCATCTCGGGTACAGATGGCGGTGGACAGGGTACAGGTTCCCTCCTTAATCAATGTCTGGGCATTATTGAGCCAAACGTCCGTACCATGGGATAAACCTGAGATGCGGACCAGGTCGGAAAAGGTTTTCGGCTTCGCCTCCTTCACCATCTGCATAACAAAGTCCGTACCAAACTCCGGGATACCCAGACAGCCCAGATCACAGCCATCCAAATCCTTCGGTGTGATTCCCAGGGCACTGGTATCATGAAACAGTGACATAACCTTCGGGTCATCGAGCCGGATCAGCTTCGCATCAAGTCCCGTTAGATCCTCCAGCATACGTATCATGGTCGGATCATCATGGCCCAGGATATCAAGCTTTAAGAGGTTATGATCAATTGAGTGGTAGTCAAAATGGGTGGTTGTGGTAGTGGAGGACATATCATTCGCCGGTCTCTGTACCGGGGTAAAGGAGTAGATATTCTCTCCGTGGGGTAGCACTACGATACCTCCCGGGTGCTGACCGGTGGTTCTTCGGACACCGACACAGCCTGAAACCAGGCGGTCTATCTCTACATTCCTCTTATGGACTCCCCGTTCCTCAAAATAATTCTTCACATAACCATATGCAGTCTTATCCGCCAAGGTACCGATGGTTCCGGCTCGGAAGGTATGGCCCTTGCCAAACAGTACCTCCGTATAATCATGGGCCTTACTCTGATATTCTCCGGAGAAATTCAAATCGATATCCGGCTCCTTATCCCCATAGAAGCCTAGGAAGGTTTCAAAGGGGATATCATGGCCGTCCTTCTTCAGAGACTTACCACAAATCGGACAGTCCTTATCCGGCATATCACAGCCGGATCGGCCGGCAAAGCTCTTAACCTCCTCTGACTCAAAATCCGCATAATGCCGCTCGGAGCAATAATAATGGGGAGGTAAAGGGTTAACCTCTGTAATACCCGCCATCGTTGCTACGAAGGAGGAACCTACAGAACCTCGGGAGCCTACCAGATAACCGTCCTCGTTGGATTTCCAAACCAGCTTCTGTGCAATGATATACATTACGGCAAAGCCGTTAGTTATGATAGATTTCAGCTCATGTTCCAGCCTGGCCTCCACCGGCTGTGGAAGGACCTCCCCATACATCGAATGGGCCTTCTCATAGCAGATGCTTCTAAGATTTTCGTCGGAATTAGGCAATACTGGCGGACATTTATCCGGACGCACCGGAGAGATCTTCTCGATCCGGTCGGCTATCAGGTTGGTATTTGTGATAACGACCTCCTCGGCCTTCTCCTTCCCGAGATAGGCAAACTCCTCCAGCATCTCCTCTGTGGTCCGAAAATACAGCGGCGGCTGGTTATCCGCATCCTTAAAGCCCTTTCCGGCAAGGATGATTCTACGGTACACTTCATCCTCCGGATCCAGAAAATGTACGTCACAGGTAGCTACCACCGGTTTATTATATTCTTCCCCAAGAGCAACAATTTTCTTATTGATCTCTATCAGGTCTTCCCTCGTGTTGATGTCCTTATTCTCACTATGATCGCTGCGGATCAGGAATTCATTGTTCCCCAGGGGCTGAATCTCCAGATAATCATAAAAGTTCACCAGCCTCGCAATCTGCTCATGGGTTTGGTTTGCCAGTACCGCACGGTATATTTCACCTGCCTCACAGGCCGAGCCGACAATGATACCCTCCCTGCATTCCATCAGAAGGCTCTTCGGTATCTTGGGCCGCTTGTTATAATACTCAATATGGGACAGAGAAACCATCTTATAAAGGTTCACCCTGCCAACATCATTCTGCGCCAGCAAAATGGCATGGTAAGCTGGCAGCTTCCGGATAGCTTCTGCGGAAAGCCTGCCCAGCTTATCAATATCATCAACGACTAAGACCTTCTTCTCCTTCAGCATCTCCGAAAGCTTTATGAAAATCTCTGCTGTAGCTGCGGCGTCATCCACCGCCCTGTGATGATTCTCCAGAGAGATATCCAGAGCCTTCGCTACGATATTCAGCCGATATCTGCTCAGATCGGGAAGTAGAATTCTTGCCAGCCCGACTGTATCTATTACAGTGTGATCCGCTTCCAGTCCTAGTCCTTCAGCATTCGCACGGATAAAGCCCATGTCAAAGGAAGCATTATGAGCCACCAGGGTACAGTCCTCACAGAAGGCTAGGAACTCCGGCAGCACCGTCTCAAGCTTTGGAGCTCCTATGACCATATCATCCCTAATTCCAGTCAGCTGCTCGATTTCGTAGGGAATCGGAACCTCCGGATTGAGGAAGGTACTATACCTATCTATCACCTCACCGCCGGTAATTTTCACTGCACCGATTTCTATGATTTTATCCTTGTTCTTGCTGAAGCCGGTGGTTTCAATATCGAATACGACGAAGCTACTGTCCAGGCTCTGTCCCCGACCATTCGTCACCACTTCCTTGATATCATCCACCAGGTAGGCTTCCATTCCATAGATCACCTTAAAATTCTTCGCTCGCTTCTGTTCCTCTTCGTCCGCATAATCCTTAGGATTGAGGGCATGATTTGCCTCCGGGAAGGATTGAACGACTCCATGGTCAGTTACAGCCACTGCGGTATGCCCCCATTGGAAGGCCCGCTTGACCAGCTTCTTCACATCCACTACAGCATCCATATCACTCATCAGGGTGTGGGCATGGAGCTCCACCCTCTTCTTCTGTGCAAGATCTACTCTCACAGAGGTAAAGTCATTGATGGTCTTAATTCCAACGACAGATCCGATCGTGATCTCCCGCTCATAGGTGTCTAGCTGAGCGATTCCCTTCAGAAGAAAGAAGGCTCCGGGCTTAAGTACAGCTAAGATTTCCTCGACTTCTATGGTTTTGACAAAAAGCTTCACCTTGATGGAGTCGGTATAGTCAGTGAGCACAAAGGTAATAATGCTCTTCTCATTCCCGATGGTCCTGGTATCAGGCTTGATCAGCTTACCCCGGATGACCACTTCGCCAATCTCCCCGATAATATCACAGATATGCATGGCATTTCCTTCAAAATTCCTGCCATATACCACGGAAGGATCACTTGGCAGCTTCCGATAGCTGCCCTTCCCCTTATCATAGGCACTCTTTCCCTTGCCCTGTTTTCCTTTGGAAGCCACAGTACTTCCTGCTGAGCCCTTCCCGTTCTCCGAAGAAGCACTCACCTCTGCTCCTATCGGTGCTTTCTCCATTCCAAGGGCACCACTATACTCCGGCATACCCACTGCTATAGTTTCACCTTCGTCACCGATAGCATATCCATTTTGATAGGCATCCCAACTTGACTGGTCGGAATCATATCCCCTGCCGGTTTGTTCCTCCTGAGCAGTTCCTAGGTTGGCTCTTTCTCCATAGGTTTCTCTTGCCGACTCCTCCAGGCTGTTCTGAGCATGTCCGGGCCGTTTCTGCTCCCGCTCCTTATGTATCACATATTCTATCTCAACGCGCGCTGTATATTGGAACCGTTCTTCAAACAGTGTTTCAAGAAAGTCCTTAAGCGCGGGCATCTTCTCTCTGGTAACACAGCTATCGGCTACCTTAATATGTATCTTCAGATCCTCCACCGTCACCTCGGCCTTCGATAAGAGGTGATAGACCACGATACTCTGTTCCATCAGCTCTGCAAGGATACTTTCCCGATAAACGGGGTATAGTCTCTCTAAATTATACTGGGCCGACAGCTGAAACTGGGGCTTCAGGATTGCCTTGTTGCCCGTAGGCTTAAATAGCTGGCGGTTGATCAGGTCCTCCATCTTCTTGATCTGTTGCCTGCTTATCAGGCGGCTGCACTGAAAGCAGATATAGACATTCTTCGTTTCCCTGGAGGCAAGGATTTTTAATACCTCGGCCTCCTCATAGAGCTTCCTTAGCTCCCCATCTGCATTTATTTGGTCAAAGGCTTCAAAGAATAACATGCTGTAATCCCCTATCTTACTCTGTCTCAGCAGAATTTATCTGTTGAACGAATTTGTTTTCATATCTTCTGTTGAACGAATTTGAATGTTCTTATATTTTTATTATAGCTTGTTTTATGGCAAAAGGAAATATGAAACTAGAAGGGCCGCCACACAACTTGTATCCGTAACCGTCGAATATGATGAATTCCCATTCGCATGTGATACCTTACTAAGCTGTGCAGCTGCCCTATGATGTTATACCCGATCATTGTATCAAGTCATCGTTTTTATGCTACTTCCTATGCTCTAATCGCTGATATGTTATTTCCTAAGCCCTTTTCGCTTTATATTCTACGTCTTAAGTTTTATATTCTAGATCTTAGCTCTCTTTTTTAACTTTGGTAGCTCTCATATTATAACTTCCTATGAGGGCATCGCTTTCATGCTATTTCCCATATTGTAACGCTTCCCTGTTCTATAGCGGAACCGCACTTCATTTTTCCCAATTTAGCAGCTCTTCCCGAAGGACAGCTAACAGCTCCTCCTCAGGAACCTTACGAATAATTTCACCCTTTTTGATCAAAAGACCTTCTCCCCTGCCTCCGGCTATACCGATATCAGCTTCTCTGGCTTCTCCGGGGCCATTGACCGCACAGCCCATGACCGCCACCTTGATATCCAGATCAATATCAGAAACCATCTCTTCCACCTCAGTGGCAAGCTTTATCAAGTCAATCTGTGTTCTGCCGCAGGTCGGGCAGGATACCACCTCGATCCCTCCCTTTCTGAGCCCAAGGGTCTTTAGAATCAGCTTGGCAGATTTTAGCTCCTCCGCGGGATCTCCTGTCAGGGATACACGGATTGTATCCCCAATTCCTTGATACAGAATAATTCCAAGGCCAAGCGCTGATTTGATATTACCGGCACCCACTGTTCCGGCCTCTGTAATTCCCACATGAAGCGGGTAATCTGTTTGTCTGGCAATCAGCTCATGGGCTCTGATACACATCATGACATCAGAGGATTTGATGCTGATGACCAGCTGGTCATGTCCCATGTCTTCAATTCGCCTTACCTTATCCAGGGCGCTCTCAACAAGTCCCTCTGCAGTGACATGGCCATATTTTGCTATAATTTCCTTCTCCAGGGATCCACTGTTCACTCCTACCCGGATCGGGATATTTCTCTCCTTGGCTACATCGACAACCGCCTTCAGCTTCTCCTCACTACCGATATTGCCGGGATTGATCCTAATCTTATCTGCCCCATTCTCCATCGCAGCAATTGCTAGCCGGTAGTCGAAATGAATATCCGCCACTAAAGGGATCCTGATCTGCTTCTTGATCTCTGAGAAGGCCGCAGCGGCTTCCTTACTGGGCACAGCACAGCGGATGATTTCACATCCCGCTTTGGTAAGTCTCTCTATTTGCTCAACGGTGGCCTTCACATCCTCTGTTCTGGTATTCGTCATGGACTGTATCAGAACAGGATTTCCTCCTCCGATGACTCTATTTCCAATTTTTATTACTTTCGTATGCTCGCGATACATCTTAATCTCTTCTTTCTATCAATGACAATCCGTTAATCGTCCCCCATAGTCTCGGAACTCTTTCCCTTATTTCGTAAAGATATTCCTGACATCATTAAATAATACAAATACCATCAACAACATAAGCAGAGCCATTCCTACGAAATGCACCAGTGCTTCCTTCTCCTTCGGAACAGGCTTGCCTCTGACTGCTTCGATTAATAGGAATACCAAACGTCCCCCATCCAGAGCGGGAAGCGGAAGCAGGTTCATAACACCCAGGTTAGTACTGATCAGGATGCAGAAGCCAGCCAGGGATAGGAATACTGCACTGAGCCCCTGTTCTGAGGCCTCATCCACAATCTCTCCCACCATACTGACGATGCCGACCGGGCCGGAGATTTCCTTTACACTGGCCTTACCGGTAATCAGATAGCCAAGGCTATCGATGGCATAATTCACATAGAACTTAAGCTCATAGAAGCTGTTTTTCACCGCCTCCAGAGGCGATACCTTCGTGCTTCTATAGTTCACATTCATTCCATGGACATAATATTCTACCAGCTTCGGAGTCACGGAGATGTCCCGTGTCGTTCCCTCATGGAGAATGGTCACTGTCACCGGCTGTCCGTTCAGCGGATGCTGACCAAAATAATCGCTCAGCTCTTTCCCGGAGCCAATACTGGTCCCATCCACCTTTAGAATTACGTCTCCGGCAACAACACCCTGCTCTCCTAAGGGGAAGGTTTTATCAATTAACTGTATTTCCGCTGTTTCTGTAGTACCGTATTGAATTCCCAGCCTGTATTCCGACCTTAATTCAGGCATCAGGTTTGTAGTAGCGGTACCCACCCCTTCTCTCTGATAGGTTATCTCAATTTCCTTTTCAGACAAGGGATGGAACATAAAATATAGCTCGATTTCACGGCTGAAGTGAATTTTCTTTCCGTTAATCCGAATAATTCTGTCCCCTTCCTTCAGACCTGCAGCCTCCGCGGGAGACCCCTCACCTGAGCTGATGATGTCGGGATAATCCACACCTGTGGAGCCGATAACGATCAAAGCCAACACAAAGGCCAGAACAAAATTGAAGAAGGCTCCGGCAAAGATCACGGAGAATCTGGCCCAAACGCTCTTCTTATGAAAAGCTCCCTCATCCTCTGCGATTTCATCCTCTCCCAGCATAATACAGGAACCACCGAAGGGTAACAGCTTGAGGGAGTATCTGGTTCCATTCTTAACAAAGCTGGCAATTCTCGGACCCATTCCAACGGAAAACTCTGTAACTGTGATTCCATTCTTCTTGGCTAACAGGAAGTGGCCCAGTTCATGTATGATGATGATAAAACCTAACAGTAGTATCGCAACGATAATGTTCATTCTTATAATCCTTTCAAGTTCCAGACCCTGCAAGCTCCTTCTCCTATTGAGGCAGATGCTTCCTCATCAGATCGTTCATAAAGCACCGGTTGCACTTATGATGATATTTAATTTCGGGATCGGGAAAGTTCTTTTATAAAATCATATGTTTCTTTTTCTGTATTAAGAATGTCATTTAGGGTGGGCTCCTGAATCCATTGATGCTGCTTCATGGCTTCCCCAATCAGGGCAGGGATATCTAAGAAACCAATGCTTCCTTCCAGAAAACGCGCCACAGCCCACTCATTTGCAGCATTGTAAACCGTTGGCATACTGCCTCCGATTCTGCCTGCTTCCATCCCCAGCTTAAGACCGATGAAGGTATCCAAATCCGGTTCCTCAAAGGTCAGTTGCTTTCGTTGTAAAAAGTCCACTCTTTCTCCCTGCGCCAGCTCCATTCTATCCGGGTAGAATAATGCATACTGGATTGGCAGTCGCATATCCGGGACGCCCATCTGGGCAATGATGCTACCATCCACGTATTCAACCATGGAATGGATGATACTCTGAGGATGGACCAAAACACGAATCCGGTCAATTGGGATATCAAACAGCCAGCGAGCCTCTATCACCTCAAGACCCTTATTCACCATCGTAGCGGAATCAATGGTAATCTTCCTTCCCATCGCCCAGTTTGGATGCTTCAGTGCATCCGATGGGGTCATGTGCTTCAGCTCTGATCGCTGCCTCCCTCGGAACGGACCTCCTGAGGCGGTCAACAATAGCTGGTGAACATGGCTCTTCTTCTCTCCGTTTAGTGACTGGAAGATCGCCGAGTGCTCACTGTCAACAGGTAGCAGCTCCACCTTCTTCTCCCTAACCAGTGGCATGATAATATGTCCCGCAGTTACCAGAGTTTCTTTATTAGCCAGGGCAATGTTCTTGCCTGCCTTGATTGCCTCAATTGTGGGAAGAATACCGATCATCCCCACCATGGCCGTAACGACTGTCTCCGCTTCTAAAGCTGTCGCACAGGCAATCATTCCATCCATTCCTGCCAGAATCTTCACCGGCAGGTCCTTCACCCTGGACTTCAAAAGCTCCGCCTTCTCTGTCTCATACACACAGGCCAAACCGGGCCGAAACTCTCTGATTTGCTTCTCTAAGAGCTCTATATTACTTCCGGCAACCAGGGCTGCTATTTGAAGCTTCGGATGCTCCCTTACAATGTCAAGCGTCTGGGTTCCGATGGAGCCTGTGGAACCTAATACGACAATTTTCTTCATATGCTTTAAACCTCCAGGTGCTTCTTAACCGGGTCTATATCATGAAATACTACTTACCCCTTGGTTAATGAAGGGTAAGCTACTGTCAAGCTGTTGCCTCTAGAATAAGCCATTCCCAAGCATGACAGTAAGATAATAAACAATCGGTGCTGTAAAGATGATACTGTCAAAGCGATCCAGGATTCCTCCATGACCCGGGATCAGCTTACCATAATCCTTAATCTCATGATTGCGCTTGATCGCAGAGGCGGCCAGGTCACCGATCTGGGAGATTACGCTGGAGGCAGCGCCGATTACTGCAAACAGTAGCTGTGGCTGGCTGATACCGGTCAAATATGACCGTACTACTAAACCATAGAAATAGCCAATTAGGGCTGCTCCCAATACTCCGCCGATACAGCCCTCCAAGGATTTCTTCGGGCTCAGCTTCGGTGTCACCTTATGCTTTCCAATCAGCATGCCGACACAATAGGCACAGGTGTCAGAGCCCCAGGCTCCGATGAATATCAACCATACAATCCATGCTCCGTCCTCCAAGATCCTAACCTGATATATGTAGGACAGCATTACACTGACATAGAACAGTCCTAAGAAAGCAATGGACACCTGTTCCGTATTATAGTTCGGAAATTGCAGTACATAAATAAACATTAATACCAGAAGGAACAGGATAAACATCATCACAAGATGCTCCCTTAAATCAAAGTATAGGAGCAAATAATAAATAATACCTGCCAGGTAACCCAGTGTTCCAAGTAAAGTCCTTTGTATCTTAAAAATTCGATATAGCTCCATCATACCGATCAGTGAAATAACACCCATAGCAGCAAAAAGTGCTTCACCACCCAAAACAACAAATAGGATGGTTAAGGTCAACACGATTGCACTGCTGCGTAGTCTTACCATAAACATAGTATAACCTCCTTACAGGCACTTATCTATGAAATAGCGCCAAATTTTCTCTTTCTGCTACTATAGTATTCCACTGCTTTCCTAAGTTCCTCTTTATTAAAATCAGGCCATAATACATCCGTGAAATATAATTCTGTATAGGCAGATTGCCATAATAAGAAATTTGAGAGCCTCTGTTCTCCGCTGGTACGAATTAATAGATCGGGCTCCGGTAGCTCTTTGGTATCCAGAAATCTGCCAAACAGTACTTCATCGATTTCATCCGCAGCTAGCTCTCCAGCTTTTACCTCCTGAGAAATTGCTTTGACTGCCCGTAGAATCTCATCCCTGCTTCCGTAGTTAATGGCCACCTGAAAATTCAATCCTGTGTTATGGGCAGAGGCTTCCTCAAGCTTTGCGATACTACTTCTGATTCCATCTGTAAGCACAGAGGTATCTCCTAGAATCCGCACTCTCATGTTATTCTTGCTACTGGTCTTAATACTGGTCTCCAGATATTTACCGAGAAGCTTCATCAAAGCCTCTACTTCCTCCTTCGGCCGTCTCCAGTTCTCTGTTGAGAATGCATATACGGTCAGGTACTTGATCCCCATATGATAGGCATCCTCACATATTTTCTCAACTACCTTGCTGCCCTGGGTATGTCCGTAATTTCTGGGCATCCTTCGTTTCTTTGCCCATCTTCCGTTGCCATCTAGTATAATAGCAACATGCTTCGGAATATTCAAATCATGATCCTGCATCCTATTCTCCATTATGAACCCAGTTTCCCCTGTTATTTAATAGATCAGAGAAGCAATATGCTTCCCTATCTTAATCCTGAATATTAAGCTTATCACCTTGCGGGTCATTGCTACACATATTACAAATAAGAGTGTCCTAAAAGGTCTTATCCAATCTAATCCCTTTTGCGGACACCCCTGATTTACTTATAGGTATTGCTAGACTTAAGGAATTATACCGTAAGAATCTCCTTGGATTTATCCTCCATGAGCTTATCAATCTCTACGATAAAACGATCTGTGAGCTTCTGGCAATCCTCCTCCAGATGTTTAAATTCATCCTCTGAAATCTCACTGGATTTGTTCTGCTTCTTGAATAGATCGTTTGCATCCCTTCTGATATTTCGGATGGCAACCTTTGCATTCTCAGCCTTTTTCTTAATATCCTTTACAAGTTCCTTTCTTCTCTCCTCGGTCAGCTCAGGAAATACCAGACGAATGACTCTTCCGTCGTTGCTGGGTGTAAGTCCCAGGTCGGAGGCCATGATGACCTTCTCGATGTCCTTTATTAATTTGCTTTCCCAAGGCTGAATTTGGATAACCCTTGCCTCCGGTACACTAATGTTGGCTACTGACTGTAGGGAAGATGGTTGTCCGTAGTAATCTACTTTCAGCTTATCAAGAAGATGTGGGTTGGCCCTACCGGCACGAATCGTGGAATATTCCTCCCTTAAGGTATCCAGTGTCTTCCCCATTTTCTGGTTAAATTGATCTAATCTTGCATCCATTCAGGATCCCTCCAATTCATTATCTTAATTCGACTTACGCCGATTGTATTGTATTTTAAACCGTTATTGTTGTTCCGTTGGATTGTCCCATTGCCGCCTTCACGATACTGTTCTCCTCGGAAAGACCGAACAGCAGAACCGGTATTTTGTTCTCCAGGCAGAGCACAGTTGCCGTCAGATCAATAATGCCTAATTTCTGATCCAGAACCTGCTGCATCGGAATCACATCAAATTTCTTTGCATTCTTATTCTGCTTTGGATCACAGTCATATACACCGTCAATATTTCTCGCCATTAAGATGAGATCACAGTCCAGCTCTGCGGCTCTTAGCGCCGTGGGAGTATCTGTAGTAAAGTACGGGTGTCCGGTTCCTCCTGCGAGAAAGGCCACTCCACCTTGTTTCATACAGGCCAGAGCCTCATCCTTCGAAAAAAGCTTTGTCATACTGCCACAGGAAAAAGGAGTGAATATCTCAGTTGGAATTCCCACATACCGGAAAATCTCCGAAACATAAATACAATTCATAACCGTAGCCAGCATTCCGATCTGATCCGCCTTCGTGCGGTCGATGGTTTCACTGGTCCGTCCTCTCCAGAAATTCCCGCCTCCGATCACGATACCGACCTCTATCCCACGGTCCACCAGCTCCTTTACCTGCTTGGCAACTCCGATACAGGTGGCCTCATCGAAACCGGTTCTCTTGTCCCCGGCCAAGGCTTCTCCGCTTAGTTTCAATAATACCCGTTTAAATTCATTCATTTTACGTATGCCTCCAGCTTACTAGTTCTTAAAACTACCCGGAACATAATGTATCACATGTAGGCTGAAATGGCAAGACTATTCGTCCGATCGGAAAGAATAGCTTCGTTCCATCTCCATGCTTTAAGATCATAAATCAGAAGAATAGGCATCCTTGCTCTTTTCTTTGATCCATATGCTTATTTCCTTACGAATGCTATTCAAAAATATTGTCCACATCCACTGCGGAGTAGCTCAGTGAGCAGAAGCCTTCAATCACTGCACCGTTATTAATCTGGACGGACTTTGCCTTGATATTGCCCTTAATAATTGCTGTAGAGTCAATTACAATAGGACCGTTAACATCAATCTCACCCTTAACGGCACCGGCGATAACACCGGAGGTTGCTATGATATCACCAATCACAACTGTACCAAGTCCTATTTTAATACTGCCCTCACTGTTGATGCTGCCTTCCATACGTTCAGTATTTACATATACCTCTGCTGCAGAGGAGTTACCATTTACCTTACCGGTGATGGATAATTTACCGAGACATTCAATATCTCCGGTAATACAGCCCATGATATCCAGAGATCCCTCAGAGGAGATGCTGCCGTTAATTGTTGTACCCTTGGAGATTACTGTAACCTCATCCTCATTTACTACAGAAGCTGCTTTAAGCTTCGGTGCAGCCTTTTCCTTAATCTCCTCAGCCGGTTCTTCCTCTTCGGCATTTAATGCTTCCAATAACTCTAAATCAATATTTTCATCCATATCATTACCCTCTTCCTCTATTATTTCTAATGATATATTATCTTCAGATCCATCCGTATCATCCGCAAGCTGCTCTGTATCAGCCAGAAAATCTTCAGAAGGTGTATCCTCGCTTGTAAATTCGTCAATCAGCTCCAGCATCTTCTCATTCTCCGAAGCCTGGGTCGCTTCATCCGACTCGAGGGTATTCACAATCTGCTCCTCTGTATCCTCCTCCGGGTTCAGGTCCTCCGGAAGCAATTCATTCATTGCCTGGGATAAGTCCTCCTTAAACTCCTTAAAAAAGCTCATCAGCGTATTACCTCCCTATGTATTGGATTATTTTACGTCCTCTGCTTTTATCTGTTGGATAGGTTTTACCTCCTCCGTCAGTGGCAATACCTCAGCACCACCGGAAATGAGGGCCTCCAGTACAGCCGGAAGGGAATCCACTGTCGCCCGCTTACCCTGAGTATCATGTAATAATACAATGGATCGTTTCTTTGCGGCCACACCGTTCAGAATATTTTCAGACAATTGCTCTTTTGTGAATTCAATTCCGGTAGCATCACCGTTGTCCACATTCCAGTCAAAATAGATGATCTCTTTCTCCTGCAGATACCGAATGAATTCTTTCATACCATGCTTGTTAACCATATTGGCGCTCCCGCCGGGAAAACGGTAAATCGTAGGCATGTACCCAGTAGTATCATATAACAATTTCCATAGTTTTGTAAAGTCCTTATCAAAATCTTCTTCAGAATTATAGATTTGCTTATAAACATGGGAGTAGGAATGCATTCCTAGTGTATGCCCCTCTTCAATAATTCTACAGTATTGCCTTTTCGACTCCTCATCCTTCTTACCAATTACGAAGAAGGTGGCCTTTACTCCATACTGATTCAGGATATCAAGAATTTCATCTGTATAGATGCTGGGGCCGTCATCAAAGGTCAGGTAAACCTTCTTTCCGGCATAAATTCCGGTGGCTATGTCAGCCTCATCCCCCGGCGTAACCTCTCCGGACCTATTTTCCCCTAAGCTATCTTCCTCGGGCTTATCCTCCCTGGTAGCCGTAGCTTGACTTTCCTGATCTCCTGCTAACTTGCTCCCCTGATCGATTCCACCGATTACAGCTGGATCAGAAGAGCCCACAGCTCCTACTCCCGGGATTCCTGTAGGAGGTAGATTGGGTAACATCTGATTGCTTCCTTTGATCGGAGAGAAATCCCATCTCGATAATAAATTACCCTCTGCTCGGGTACTACTGTCTGTCACTGTAGAAGGTGATGGTATCTCAGGAGCATCCTTCTGAGTCACAGCCCCAATGGTAGAATTCCCTTCCTGCCCCATAGCCTCGGGAATCTGAATTGGTGCAGTCTCGGCATCGGCTTCGGCAATGCGCTCTGCAGCATAAGCTATGCTGTCATCCTTCTCCGCCAGATCTTCGGTAACAAAAACCTCTTCCTTGTGAATTCTGGCTAATTCCTCCACCTGCTTCTGCAGCTCGCTGACCCGTAAGCCTAAAAAGATACAAAATAATGTCGGTAATATGAGCAGTATGATGATAGTGATCAGAATGACTATCTTCATACGATTAATTCTTCTTCTGTGCCATGCAGCGTCCTTCCCCTTGACGCTCTTTTCTGTCTCCTGCTCCTTCATTTCCTCCTGCAAGTCCTCACCCCTAGCTTGTTTTATCTGAAATTATTTTATCACAATTCGATCAGAAAAAACATAGAAATTCATAAAAATACAAAAAAACTAATCTGCTATAACAGAATTCATATTGTAAACTTCATAAGTCAATTTAGAAATGGACTTTGTCATCCTAGCTTATTGTAAAAGGGAAGAAGATATGCCTAATTCAATATGAAAACCGTAATAAAATCATCTCGCTTCAATTGAAAAGCCATCCAAAGAAAAATACTTTGGATGGCCATGCTACCTACTGGGTAAAGGGTAATTATTTTTGGCAGGAGCTACAATAATAAACATTGCCTCCCAAGTAGCTTTCTCTAACGATCTCACTGCCACACCTTAGACATGGTGATTTGTATGTCAACCGACTCATAATTGTTCTGTATCCCCCAGGCTTTCCATATATGTCCTTGTCTACATCTCTACCGCCCTGTATTATCATCTCATGAATCGTATTCTTGATGGATCTATATAAGTCAGTAAAGTGAGGATGGCTCATTGTACTTAAGCTCCTTTTTGGTGAAATACCTGCGTTAAATAGGATGTCTTGTAATACACCATTGCCGAGGCCTGGTATTCTTTGTTCCGTTGCAAGGAAAGACTTGGCCGTATATTTTTCATGATTTAGAGGTTTTAGAAGCTCAAAAAAGTATTCTTCACTGAATTCATCGGAATCCACCTGAGGCCTGTCTGTTGCTACTCCCATATAATCTGCCATCCAACCTTCCAGATGATTTGTATAGCCTTCAAAGAAACCATATAAACTTACACTGAAGGACAAGTAGGAGCAATCATCAAACTCAATCAATAAGGTCGGATACCTTTTTGGTAATTTACCGGTTTTATTATATCTGATATTAATACCGTCAGCAAACCATAATCCAGAATTCCCAGTAAGCGCTATATGTAGTTTTCCACCATAACCTTGGGCTCCAACGATGGTTTTTCCCCTAAAGCTCATCCTAAAATTACTTTCATCATAGTCCTTATTATCATCACTTGTGATTCGTTTGATCGTTTTGCCCTTTAGTTCCGTTTCAATCTGTTTTGCTAAGCTAATTGCTTCTGGTATTTCAATCATAAAGATAGCTCCTCATCTTTCACATTTATCATGTAATCATCTTGATTGATCAGCTGCATTGAATTGATGAAAAAATCACTCGCCAAACGTGGCTAGCAAATGAAATGTTTCTCCTACCTTCATAATGCAGTCTTATTTTCAAAATCAAAGTGATAAAACATCGCACCATGATCGATTCTGAGTGTTCCTTTTGTCATATAGACCGCTAAAATACAACAATTTTCATCATTCTCATTGTTTGCAAAATCATACCAGTCCTTAAAGACCTTACGCATTGTATCTCTTATGTGCCTATTGCTCGGATCTAACACCCATCCCAAATTTTTACCCACTCCACTACTGAAAAAATCCTCAAAATGGACTGAAATAGATACTTCCGGATTATTGCTTATTTGCTTAACCTTATTCGATTGGGCATAGGTAACGATATAGAATACCCCATCCTGATAATAAGCATCCACATCACGAACGCAGGGTTTTGAATTACCCTCTGGACTTTGCTCCAGTGAGATTGTTGCCAATGAAATGACATTGTCTTTCCCATTTCCAAACCTTTCATTCAGAATTTTCATTCCCTCTTCATATTTGCTCATTTCCCTATCACCTTCTGTAACCTTCAAAGTAGTTACCCCTTTCTTATTTATATGCAATACAGAACCAATGTTCGTATTGTTACCTATTTATACCATATTATAGCGACAATGTAAATAATATCAAGCAGATTTTACTTAAGATAAAATAGTAAAGCAAAACCGCCGGAAAACCCTACATTCCCGGCGGCCTAGTACGATTGATATGATATAATTAGTTTCCATCTGTTTTTCAAACTATAATAGGCTTGATTACCAGCTATTACTTGTTCAATTGGAACTTATGACAATTATCGTTTGCTACAACTGTTACAAAGTTTGTCACCTGGTAAATTGCGATATAAACTTCCATGCATTCTCGCAAGTATGATGTCTGCACTCATGTCCCTGTCCACTGACACTTGCAAAGGCGGTTCGACAAACACCATCTTCACTGTCAAAGAAATGAATGGTCAGGTAGCTTCCTCTTAACGCATCGTAAAGCTTCTCGATACGATCACCGGAAACTCCCCATATAGGATCCGCCCAATTGTCCTTATCATCGTAGCTCAAGTCAAATCTTGTTTTACACTGATTGACTTCTGCAGCATACTGTATCCGTTCCAGAGCAGAATCGGCCTGGAAAGGTAATTCAGGCAGAGGTGAATCTTCGCCACCTGAATAGAAAATCGGAACAGGAACTGTCATATTCAATCGGTCACCGAGAGGCGGACTAAATGGATTATTCTTTACCGGGAACAGTGCACTTGCAGGAGCAAGACCTGCGAACAGATGAGGATACTCCTGATACATATCCCAGGTTTTGCCACTGCCCATCGAAAATCCGCTTGCATAAATACGATGCTCATCTATATGATATCGTTTCCTAAGATTTTCAATTACTTCTACAACTTCTGTAGCTGTTACATTCTGATGATTCTCAAGTGAGACATACAAGAAACCATATCTGTGTGCAATCTCATACCATCCTGCAACAAAGGTCAGGTACAGCGAGGAATCGCCACCACCATGAAATCCCATCAGCAGCGGGACCGGTCCTTGATCAAATAAACCATGATTGTAGTAGGCAAAATAACCAACCTTATGCTCTGCAGTATCCCTCCATGCACCCCTGTTGTCAGGTGAGGTCTTTACAAGTACGCTGCCAGCTTCCTCTGTCATATTCATTGCTTCAAAATCAGGCTCATATTCCATTTTGCCACACCACATTTTAAACTTGCGGACAAAAGACTTAAAATCAGCCCTGTAGTCAGGCTCCGACTTGATGAGCAGATTCGTACAATCTTTTAAGGCTTCATTGATTTCCTTAGAATTGCCAACACTCAATATTGCTATATCCTTACGCTCCGGTGCAGGAATAACACTCAGATTTTGCATGGAGCACATAGCAGGCGTAATCTCACCGGGGCCCCAGAGATACTCACCATTGATTGTTGTTAGCAAATTCTTAGCAACATAATCTGCCGACTCGCCAAAACTATAAATATCCGCTCTGAATATCGCACCTCTTACAAAATACCCCATAAACTCCCGTGTAAAGAAATTATGTATTTCGGTAATTCCATCCGCATAGCGGGGATCCATTTTAACTTCAGCGATAACGGCCGCATATAACTCCTCTGTAGCATTCTTCCATCCACCTTCATTCGTCGGATAAATAAAAAGAACACTTGAATCTACTGCGGCCGCAATGCTGCTAAATCCGCTCTTCCTGGCAAATTCAATTGCCTCATCTCTGCTCTGCCTGTTTTCTTCAAAAACCAGCAGTAATGGAGCCCGAAAGCTGTAGTTATTCGTCTGTCCATCAAGTTCATTTGCAGGTACGTACGTCTTAAGATAGAATTTCTCGTACTCATGCTCCCAATACCTTCCTCCATCAGCCAATGTGCTGACAGTTGGTCTTACCATCAACCCCATAATAACCCTCCTTCCTAATTAATATTATACATACATCATCCAAGCCCACATTCAATTGAACCACTGTTGTATGCGGAGCAAATGTATTCAACTTGTCTGCCAAATTACAATCAGCACTTCCCATCTTCTTTGCAAGCTATTAAGAAGAGGCTGCAGAATTATCATTATGTCTCATACTGACGGATTAGAATACATAATTACAGTATTTAGGCCTGTTGCTGAAGTAAGTTCAAGTTCACCATACAAGCAAATAGGTAATTGCCTATTATCTTTAAATCGTTTGTCAGGGCCACCGGACTTGTTCACATATTTCCATGTTTGTCCAACTATTTGTGAATCTCTCGGAACACCTTCGCCTTCAATAAAACGAGTTGTATGGGAAGAACTTGTAATATCCGTATAATTAAGTGCACCTATCTTGCTACCTTGAATTATAATCAATTTGTCAGGCAAAAAAAGCAGCGTTTCTTTTCTAGTATTGAACGATGCCACTTGTAAATTTGCTTTGAATGGGAACGGAGCTTTTGTGGTAGCTTTACAAGCTGTTCTATTTACTGAACTGCTCGCTCCCGAAGCATATTTTCTATCAATTACTTTGCTTGTTTGGAATATTCTCCAAACCTTTGAACATTCAGCAATTTTTATCATAGGGTTCATTCGATCATCAACTATGGATTGCTGATCAGGATCGATATTATAATCCAAATCAATCGTTCCCTTTATTCGAACAAAGATTTTCAGGAGCAAAAATACAACAGCGAACAAAAGTAAAACCGGAAAGCCAAATCCTAAAATGAGGGTCAACAAAAAGCCAATATTTGCGAGTTTATTCAATTTGATTGCCTTGCTTGCCGTTACCAGCATATCTTCTAACCCTTCAGACACCATTGCAGTCGCAACATTGTTTACTATATTTTGAGCACTATAATGGTTATCATTCATCGCAGACTTGTGTTGGGGTGAAGTAGGATTGGCTCCTCTGTTTGATCTTGCACCCTTGTTTTTTCCAGTTTCATGTACATAAGAAAAACCGGTTCCGGGAATAGAAGCTGTTCTACGTGTAGTTCCTCTAGCAGTCTTAGTTATTCGATAACCCTTAACACCCCAACTATACCCTATTCCTGATTTACTTAGATTAATCCTGAAGCCTCCACCCAAATTTATACTTTTCCTATACCTAAATCCCACTTTATTTCCTCCTCATAACTTAATGTTAAAAACAGTTAATAACCATTATTAACATTGCAATCCATATTATGCTCAAAATGTGTAAGTATATCTGACGGATCTATATATCCTAGTTAAAAATGGATAGGCTTTGCGGTTCCTTCTATCTGTATTTTACCATATCACTCCTAACGCAACAATCTAACATAAAATAAAATCTATGAAGTCAAAAGCTTTCGTGTAATTTTAGAACAGGACGGATATCCTAATAAATTTACAACAGAACATAAAAATGCTGGAAACTTCGGAGTTCCCAGCATTATATCAACTTATTCAAAAATTCAGATTATATCCGTAACCCAAATCACTTTTTTAGTTCCTTAAATATATAACAACGTGTTAACCGCTTTTCGTGTATTAATTAGTTGCCCATCTGCTTTGCAACTTCTTCTGCAAAGTTCTCGGACTTCTTCTCAAGGCCTTCGCCGGTCTCAAAGCGTAAGAAGCGCTTAACAGATACCTCAGCTCCAACCTGCTTGGAAACGCTTGCCAGGTACTGGCCAACATTCATCTCGCCATCCTTAACATATACCTGATCCACGAGACAGAACTCCTTCAGCTCCTTAGCCAGACGGCCCTCAATCATCTTCTCGATGATGTTTTCAGGCTTCTTAGCATTTGCGGGATCATTCTTAATCTGAGCCTTGATAATTTCCTTCTCATGAGCAATGAAATCAGCAGAGACCTCGGACTGGTCCACATACTTCGGGGACATCGCTGCAATCTGCATCGCCACGTTCTTCGCTGCTTCCTGTACCTCAGCATTGTTCACGGTGCTGGCAACCTCTACAAGGATACCGATTCTGCCGCCACCATGAATATAGGAAACAACAAAGCCATTCTCAGCCTTGATCTGCTCAAATCTTCTGATGCTCATATTCTCACCGATTACTGCAATCAGAGAGGATAATGCTTCCTTCACAGTCAGGGAAGAATCCTGTGACCACTGCTCAGCCAGGAAGGCATCAATATCAGCTGCATTGGTATTAGCTGCCTGTGCTGCAACAGCTGCAACGAATTCTCTGAACTTCTCATTCTTTGCTACGAAGTCAGTCTCGCTGTTCACTTCAACGATTGCTGCAATCTTACCGTCAGCGCTTACGTTCGTATCTACAATACCCTCTGCTGCAATTCTTCCTGCCTTCTTCTCAGCAGCAGCAAGGCCCTTTTCTCTTAAGAATTCCACTGCCTTGTCCATATCGCCATCCGTTGCTGCAAGTGCCTTTTTGCAATCCATCATGCCTGCGCCGGTCATTTCTCTTAAATCCTTAACCATACTAGCTGTTACTTCCATTGTATTTCCCTCCAATATATTTATCGTATTTTCATGAGGAGTTGCCGGAAACCCTGCCCTTCCTCCTGATAAATTAATTTCCTGATAAGTGAATGATATCTAAATCAAGTATGCTTTAGCATACTCGCGTGCCGATGACTTAGTTTAAAACAGGGTCTGCTGTAAATGGTCAATCACCGGAGAACGGTAAGTCTAACATTTTCAACAGACCCATCCAAATCTTATTCAGCTACCGCTTCTTCCATTTCAAGCTCTGTAGCATCCTCAGAAGCAACTGTAGTATCAGTTAACTGAACGCCCTGGTTTGCTTCGATTACTGCATCTGCCATCTTGGATACGATTAATTTAACTGCTCTGATTGCATCATCATTACCCGGAATTACGAAATCCAGTTCCTCCGGATCGCAGTTTGTATCAGCGATACCGATCAGCGGTATTCCAAGAGTATGAGCCTCTTGAATACAAATTCTTTCCTTCTTGGGGTCAACTACGAAGATTGCATCGGGAATCTTCTTCATGCTCTTAATTCCGCCGAGGTTCTTCTCAAGCTTCTCCCATTCCTTCTTAATCTGTATAACTTCCTTCTTAGGAAGAACATCAAAGGTACCGTCCTCTGACATCCTCTCGATTTCTTTTAATCTCTCAATTCTGCTGCGGATGGTCTTGAAGTTGGTTAACATACCACCCAGCCATCTCTCGTTTACAAAGTACATTCCGCAACGCTCAGCCTCTGTCTTCACAGCATCCTGTGCCTGCTTCTTTGTACCTACGAAAAGAATAGTGCCGCCGTCAGCAACTACGTTCTTAATTGCTGTGTAGGCCTCGTCTACCTTACCAACTGACTTCTGTAAGTCGATGATGTAGATTCCGTTTCTCTCTGTGTAGATGTACTCCGCCATCTTGGGGTTCCATCTTCTTGTCTGATGTCCAAAATGAACACCGGCTTCCAGTAACTGCTTCATTGAAATTACGCTCATAATTTACCTCCGTTTGGTTGTTTTCTTCCGCATATCTCTAACCATAGCAGACCGTAATTACGGCACCATGCTAGGAATCCCTATGCGTGTGTATTATGCTTCAAAGGTTGTGCTATCAGCAAACCTTAAAATATAACGTTGAGATTATATCATATCCGATCAGGTGTGGCAAGTTTTTTTTTTACAAGGAAGCTCACAGATTGTAATGCAAGGCTTTTATTATTTTGTGATCACCTTTAGAATTTCGTCAAAGGAAGCATTCCCGGTTATCCTATATTCACCGATCATGATCTCTCCGGCCTTCCCTTTCTGAAGGATAAATCGATTAAATTCCTCAGCACTTTCGATTAATCCTTTGGCTTCCAGCATGGTAGAGACTTGACCGGAGGACATGCCCTTCTCAACAGTAAAGGTAATCTTATCCGATGTCCCTGCATCCTTTTCCTCAGAAGTAGCGGGACTCCCCGCTTCCTCTAAATTCTCTACCGGAGGCTGATTGGATTCAGGTGAGTTTTCAACAGGCTCAGCCGAAGTGGTTTGTTCTGCAGGTTCTTGTTCTTCAGGTATCTGATCCGAAGGTGTTTGTCCCGTAACCTCTGACTCCCCTTGTCCTTGCTCCTGATTCTCAGCAGCCGTCATATCATCAACAGAAGCAGCGGGTTCCGTATCATCGGATACCGCCTCATCCCCTGCTTCTGCCAATCCATCCGTATTCTTCTGGGCCTCCGCTTGCTTCTCCGTCTGTATTCCGGATGAATCCTTAGTAGCCTCCATCACCTCATCCAGATTGCCCTTGGGATCCTCTTTCATTACCATTCCCATCTCCATTGCTCTGGTGATAATTTCCGAGTCAGATATCTTATTACGGCTTCCGCTTATGGTTATAATGAGAGTGGTAAGAACGATACCGACGCCTAACCCTCTCAAATAATATTTCAATTTCATCACTACCTCCATCTGCATTTATGATGCAGAATCATTCTATTTCCTTCCCCGGAACAAATCAATTACCAGCTTAACTTCTCCTTGTCCGAGCCCCAGCAGCCTGGATATTTCCACTACTGTCTTTCCTTTTGCGTAGAGTGCAAGAATCTGTTCGTTATGATTCGTTCCCTGTTCTCTCACCGGGGGAAGCTCAGCCTCTGCCGCTTTCTCCTTCGGAAGGGGGTTACCGACAGCCCTCATCTTCTGTCCCTGTAGCTGCTGAATTCCAGTAACCTTCTTTACCGCCTGTTCCTTACCCTCTGGTATGGGCGTAATTGCTTCCATTGCCTTCTTTCTTGAGGCCTCGATTGTGTTGATTGTTGTCTTCAGTTCCTTCTCTTTTTCACTTAACATATGATAAAGGAACACAACCTCTTCATGGTTGTGTTTAATTTTCTCAAGGATCTGGTCGGAATATTCTCCCACAGCAATAATCTTCTCGTTTGATAACACGCTTAACTCATCCTCTGTACGGACAAGGATTTCCTCCTTCAGCTCAGAAAGCTGTTCCCTCACCTGTTCCTTTAAGTGTTTCAGCTCCTCGCTGTTTAGGGTGTCCTCCACATTGATTCGATTCGGGCTATCCTTTCCCTTCTCTTTGCGGTCTATCATCCGAGTGCTGATTATTATGATGATTAATCCTAGAAGAATTAATATGATTTCTAATGGGTTCATAGCTCCTCCAATGAAAATGAGGGTGCTGTAACACCCTCCGTATTTAATTCAAACCTATGCTGTCCTAATAAGCCTAAGCCATAAGCTTAAGCCGATAAGCACCCATCGATAGAAGGCCTCTGGTCTGATCCTCAGATCAAAATATCGATGCCTCCGTTTTTCTCCGGCTTTTTCGATGTTTTTTCTTCTTCCTTTTTTCCTTGCTTCTTACCTGGAGTACCTGAATAACTGTTCTGTCCCTTCTCCTTGGCATCGTATCGGAACTCCTTGTTTTCACTCCTTGTAGTCTGGGTAGGCCTGTTGCTCTCAGCTGTAATCATGTTTTGGAAGCCTTTACTAATCTGAAGCTGCTCATGCTGGTTCCTATGATGTTCTGCATGCTTCAGCTGAGTTACCTCCTGTGATTTCATAATATCAATTGGTCTGATGGGCATATGAACCTCCATTCTGCCGGTAGGCAGCTCAATCCCTGAGCGAAAAGCACCCCGGATGCTTTTTGTCGGTCGAAGTATTCTTTCTTTTCAACCTATCCCTCATTGTTAATAAATGATATCGGTGAAATGAAAATAATTATGCCACGATTCTCCCTGTAAAAATTAGTATGCTATAGCGGGGTTATCCTTATGTCTGCCCGGTCACGAACGAACCTGCTATGTTGGATCTCCTCCCTGACAAAATAAATCACATTGGAAATAATAATTTTGGTTCCGGGAAATACCGTATCCTGTACTTTGATCATACCAGCAGCATTCACATCCATATCAACCTTAAGCACATCATATCTTTTTCTGGCTTCCTGAAGCTGTGTTTCCAGAGTGATGTTGCTTTGTGTCATCTGCTTTAAGGTTTCCATCTTATCAAAAGGAATCGTTCCTCCGGATTGAAGTCTTTTCCGGATCAGCGCGACTGTCTGTGAAATTTTCTCCTTATCCGCCTGAAGTGTTGCAATTTTCTTCTCAAGCTCACGGAATTCCTCCAGTATTCGGGGATCAATCCCTACCTCCAGTAGGGTATTGGTTCCCATATGAGAACCGGCAGTTTTCACAGAAATCATGGAACCGGAACGGATTTCACCGCCAGTCACAAAACCTCTTCTTCCACCTACAATGATATCTCCTTTGGCAGAAACCCTGCTGTGAAGAATGGATTCGGTAGTGATATATCCTCCTGAGATAACCTCTGCATTCTCTATGAATTTCGTGATAATATTACCGTTTGCCTTCAATATCCCCTTATTCATGCCCTGCATGCCGCGTCTTAAGATAATCTGCCCTCCGGCTTCTATATAAGCGCCCTCCACAACACCATAAACCTCGATATCACCCTTGGCTCTGATGGAAAACCCGGTAATTACATTTCCCTTGACTACGACATTACCCTCATAAATAATATCTCCGGTTGACGTGTCCACGTCGGCCGGTATCTCATAGGTATCGGATACAAATACCCTGTTATCAGTTAAAGTGACATGTCCATCTACTAAGGAATAGAGGCTTAGCCCATCCTCGGACATCGTAATGTTATTCCCATGCCGAAGTACCCGATTATTTACCTTATTGGGTCTGATCACATTACCGCAGACATCAATCCCCGGTTTACCATAATCCACCGGAGTCAGAGAAGCCAGCAAATCCCCCTTCTTACAATGGCTGATCATATCAAGCTGATGGAAATCCACGGAACCGTCCTCATTCGTCTTTGGCTTTAAGGTTAGGTCTGTATTAAAATGATAGGTAATGACTGCATCATGCCCTTGCACCGGAGGCAATGCCCGTGCAAGTATATAATCCGTACAATATCTCCGGTCAAGCAAAAACTTGGTTACCTTGATCTCATCCACACCGTACTTTACTCCTGCCCGTACCAGAGTGCTGATGATATCCTCCTTCGTCATCAGGTTACCGCCATTGGTGGGTGGATAGAATCTGCCCTTTACTGCTATTCTATCCTCCAGTATTTCAACCTTTAAATATTCATCCTGAGGTAAAATTACAATGGGAGAAAGTTTCACTTCAATAGCTCCCTTAAGGTTTGCCAAGGCTCTTCCCAAGGATATCTTATCATATTCGTAAACCCTTTTATCCATCAGATAATTGCTGATCTCGTCATATGCTATGGGAATTCCACCAGGCTCTTCTTCATAAAGCTTTAAGTAAATGCCGTCATTCCTGATCATCAACTGGAAATATCCGTTTTTTGCGCTCATTTCCTTACCCCCAATACTTTTATCTTTCGGTAATCGTCTTTTTGGTTTATTATCGAACTATGGTAATCTATCTATTGGCAATGTGTCGTTGGGTATTCATGGCATTTAGCTATAGCTGGTCAGTACATCCATATTGGCACCCAGCTTAATCTTCATTTTCTGTAAGGCCTTCGTATGTAGCTGAGATATTCTTGATTCAGATACCTCAAGAATTCGGCTGATTTCCTTTAAGGTTAGTTCTTCGTAATAATAAAGAAGGATCACCTTCTTCTCTTTCTCTGTTAGGGTTTCCAGTGTCTTAGCCAGAAGCTCCTTCAGCTCCTGCTGCTCTACGATTCTTTCCGGCTGAGCAAAGGCTGCCGTCAGGCTTTGTTCCATCTTTCCCTCACTGCCCTGCTCCATGAATTCATCCAGGGAAATGATATTCGTTATCTTGGTCTGATTCTGCCAGTTCTCTAATTCCTCCAGTGAAATATCAAGCTCCTTGGCAATTTCCTCGTCATTAACACTTCTGCCATATTTTATTTCAAGGCTTTGATAAGCCATATCAATCTTTCTCTGCTTCTGTCTGATGCTTCTGGGTATCCAGTCCATCTTCCTGATCTGATCCAGAATGGCTCCCCGGATTCTAAGAGATGCATAGGTTTCAAATTTGAAGCCCTTGTTATAATCGTACTTATCTATGGCATCGATCAGCCCAAAGGTACCATAGCCTACCAAATCATCATACTCAACATTATAGCCAAGATACATGCTGAGCCGGCCGGCAACCAGCTTTACTAATCCCGCATATTCAATTATGATTTTTTCCTGAAGCTCAGGAGTTCTCCTCTTGGAGTATTCCTCCCACAGCTTCTGTTTGTTCTCTGCGCTCATACTGCCTCCAATCATTCATGACGTAAGGACGGGCCGTTAATTCCTCTCGGTTGATCCTGTCTTCTCATTCTTAGCAGCTTCTTGCCGGTTATTCTCAAAATCATTGTCCTCTTGTCCGCTCTCATCCGTTGAGCTCTGCTCTTCCTCTTCTTCCGTCTTTTTCATAGCTACTGCTTTACTTATGATTGCCTTAGCAATCAGTCCTATGATATAAAAAAGTATCAATACCAGCAACAGCCGTTTTAGGCTGTCTAGCTTTGGGGTCCTGTTGATAATATCCAGGATACTTGTAACGGCTCCTGCGATCAGCATGATCAATGCCGGAATATATTTCTGTCTCATTTTTCCTCCCAAACACTTCGTTACAGGATCTTCCGTTCCTTCCCGACTGACTTGATATGCAATGCACCGGTTTCAGGATAAAACTCTATGGTACGGCCATAATTGAATCCGGTATCCTCAGCCAGAATGTTGATTCCCAGCTGCTTAAGCTTTAACTTGGTTGCCTCTACATTCCGCTCACCAATCCGCATCATTTCATTGTTGTTTTGAAAGGCAAACATCTGTGCTCCTCCGGCGATCTTAGCTACCAATGCCCTTCTTGCCGCACCGTGTCTTAGCATTCTGCTGATCAGTTCATCGATTCCGGTATCTGCGAACTTTGCCTTATTCTCATTATTCATTATTTTTGTACTGTCAGGCAGCATGATATGTACCATTCCCGATATCTTAGAACCCGGATCATACAGAACAATTCCCACACAGGATCCGAGACCTAAGGTTGTGATGACATCAGGAGGTGTACAGATATTCATGTCAGCCATTCCCACCTTAATCATATTATTCATTTGTTCACCCTACATTAGTATTTGGCAATACTGATATCCCGATCCATTCATTGTCCTAGCAGCTATAAGCCCAGTGAGGAAAGGATCGCTCCATAAGAATTGATCGTCGGTATCAGTATAAAATATCCGTTAACTTCCCTGACATCATCTCCAAATTCCGTCTCAATGAGAAGTGCCTTATCCCCCATCTTGCCAAATTCAATCGCAGGGACACTTAATATGGCTCCGGCCATATCAATTGCCATATAAGGAACACTTGATACAATTACCAGGTTAGTAAGTGAGGATAAAGAAGACAGATAGGCGCCGGAAATAATATTTCCAATCTCGTTCAAGGCCGAAAGCTCCATCTCACTGAATTCTTCATCGCCATCCTCATGGGGGTTCCCCATCAGAATATTTACCAAATGCCTGGAAGCAGATTTATCCAGCATGAACATCATCATACCATCGATGTCTCCGCTTATCGTAAACAGAATACCCACAACTAAATTCTCAGCTCCGCCTACGATATCGGAGAGCTCCTTGAATTCCAAAAGCTCCACATTCGGAACCTTCATATCAATCCTGGAATTCAGCATCTGCGAGAGTGCAGTGGTAGCATTCCCGGCACCAATATTTCCGATTTCTCTTAATACGTCGAATTGCATATGATCCATTTGATTTAGGTCCAGATTAGACACCACAAACACCTCCTGTAATATGGGATTAAAGTGTGCAAGTCATCAATTCCATATCCTTTCATCCTTTTAGCTCACAGCTTCCTTCTCAAGGATTATCCCGGGAATATTCAACAGATTAATCAGTTCGTTCTCAAATTTGCCTATTCCCTTGCTATAATCCGCTTTGTCATCATTCTCATCATAATTCATTTTTTCTATCTGTGCTTTGTCAAGCGTTATGACTTCCCTCACCTCATCTACGATAATTCCAACTGGGGCAGCCTGAGGATCCGGCTTAACAATAACAATCCGGCTAACCGGGGTGAATTGGTCATCCGGGAGACCGAATTTACGACGAAGACTCATAACAGGAATTACATCTCCCCTTAAATTAATGACTCCCCTAAAATAAGGCTGGGCTTTCGGTACCCTAGTGATATTCTGCATTACAATAATATTATGGATGTACTTGATATCGATTCCATATTGATTATCATCCAGGCATACAATGATATATTGCTTTGAATTAGCTGCTTCCATACATACCTCCCTGTAGGTGAGTTCATACGATAAACTCACTACTTATCATCTGACTTCGCCTTATACCAGCGAATTAACATCCAGAATCAGTGCCACATCGCCGTTACCCAGTATGGTAGCACCGCTGATAATCTTATGATTCTTGATATATTTTCCAATGGACTTAATAACGATTTCCTGCTGTCCCATCAGCTCGTCCACAATCATGCCTGCATATCTCTCGCCCTTCTTGACGATGACCACCAAATAGCTCTCCTGGTCCCCTTCATCCTCGTAGCATTCCAGAATTCGACCAAGTCTGATCACCGGAATAACGGAGCCCCGTAAATAGATGACCTCTTTTCCCTGAATCATCTTAATATCATTACTTGGTATATTCTCAACTGTCTGAATATTACCGAGAGGTAGCGCATATTTTTCCTTCCCGATGTTTACCATCAGGGTTTGAATGATTGCCAGAGTCAAGGGAAGTCTGATAATGAAGTTTGAGCCTTCTCCCAGCTTGGTCTTTGCTTCAATCTCGCCACCCAGTGCCTCAATCTTTGTTTTCACGACATCCAGACCAACACCTCTTCCGGAGACATCGGATACCAGTTCTGAGGTAGAGAAGCCGGGCTGGAACAGGATATCAACAAAATCCTTATCAGACATTCTTTGGGATTGCTCCTCCGTAATCAGGCCTCTGTCGATTGCTTTCTTCTTAATCTTGTCAACATTGATGCCACCTCCGTCATCGCGAACCTCGATGACTACATTGTTGCCATCCTGATAAGCATCCAGGAAGATGGATCCCATCGGATCCTTACCGGACCTTTGCCTCTCCTCCTTACTTTCAAGCCCATGATCGGCAGCATTGCGTAACAAATGCATCAGTGGATCACCGATTTCATCAATTACCGTACGGTCAAGCTCAGTATCCTCACCCGTAATGTAGAGCTCCATGTTCTTGTCAAGACTCTTGGATAGATCACGGATCATTCTGGGGAATCGGTTCAGTATACTCTCAATCGGCACCATTCTGACCTTCATTACGGATTCATGGAGGTTCGTCGTCACTCTCTCCAGATATTCCATTTGTTCATTAAAGCTGCTTTCCATCTGAACCTTTGAGCTACTACTGATGGAGAGCAGGCTGTTTTTCGCAATGATCAGCTCACTGACCAGATTCATAAGTACATCCAGCTTGTCGATATCAACACGGACAGATCGGTTCGCAACAGGCTTAGTGGCTTGCTTTGCAGCAGGTGCGTTTCCTGCCTTTAAAGAATTGCTATCCTTGATCACCTTAGGCTGCGCTTGGGCGATTTCGTCCTGCTTAATAGCCTTCTCATAGTTGTCAGAATCCTCTTGTGTCAGCTTCACATAATCCGCTACTACTTCCTTCACTTCAGATACATTTGTAGCAATCTTAGCCAGTTTCTCCGGGGTTTCCTTGGTGATAATATAAGCTGAGTAATCAAAATCATACTTCTCATCCTCAAGATCCTGAGCACTGGGATCCAGCTTTATGATTTCTCCATACTCCTCCAGAGTACGATTCACCATGAAGGCTCTGGCGCCCTTTAATACACAGAATTCTTGTATGTATACGGTAAGACCTACGACATTCAATCCGATCATACCTGCTTTTGCAATCGCCTTTTTCTCATGCTCTTCAAGCTTTAGATTCTTAAACTTCATCTTTCCGGTGTCATTTACCGCAACTGCCGTGCTAGCTTCCTTCGGCTCACTTTCCTCACTCTTCTCGGGTCCTTTCTTACCAAGGCCGACATTCAGAATATCATTCAATGCCTTCAGGATATCTTCATAATCCTCCGTACCTTCGTTCGCTTCAGACACGATGTTGCTCAGATAGGACTCCAGCGCATCAAGACCCCTGAACAGTGTATCAACCAGTTCAGAGGAAACCTTCATCTTTCCATTTCGGATCTCAGAGAATACATTCTCCATATCATGAGTTAAACGCTGCATCCTCTTATAGCCCATCGTTCCGGACATCCCCTTCAACGAATGTGCTGCTCTAAAGATTTCATTAATCGTTTCTTGGTTATCCGGTTCCTTCTCCAGAACCAGAAGATGCTCATTCAGGCTCTGAAGGTGTTCCTTGGTTTCTTCAATAAAAATTTCCAGGTATTGACTTACATCCATTAAAGGCACCCCACATTCTTTATGATGGCATCAGATACATCCTTTAGCGCAACTACTTCATCCACCAGCCCAGCGTCAGCGACCACCTTCGGCATACCATATACAACACTGGTTTCTTCGTTCTGTGCAATCACATAAATATTTTTCGTTTTATTTAGTTTCCCGATTCCTTCTGTTCCATCTCCACCCATTCCTGTAAGTACTACACAGGTTATCTGGTCGAGGTTTAAGTCCACTAGCGATTCATACATAATATCTGCACAGGGCAGGAGTCCGTGCCTTGCTGCTTCCTTGGTCACTGCAATTTGATATTGACCATCCTCAAGCATCTGAAGTCTCATCTGGTGACCACCCTTTGCCAAATATACAGTTCCCTTTTTCAATAAATCCCCATGCTCTGCTTCCTTTACCTGCAGCTGACTCATTTCATTGAGCCGGTCAGCGAGGGATTTTGTAAATCCCTCCGGCATATGCTGGACAATTAAGATTCCGGCATCCAGATTTGCGGGCAGTTTCGGGATTACCATATGTAACGCCTTAGGTCCTCCGGTTGAGCAAGCAATTGCCACCAGCTTTTCACCTCTGATGCCTTCTAATACCCTGCGTTTTCTGCGGGATATTTCCTTCAGTGGCTTGATTTCCTCGGTTTGTGCTTTTGGAGACTTCCTTGGCATCTCTGCCTTTGGTGTCTCCGATGTCTGGACTGCAGCAGCTAGGGTACACAAAATCCGTTCCGCGAACTTATTGTTCTTTACTTCCTCATAGCTTTCCGGTTTTGTTACAAAATCAAAAGCACCTAGCTCCAGGGCGAGTATCGTCTCCTTAGCATCCTTCTTTGCTATCGTGCTGACGATAATCACCTTTGCTTTGATCTTCTGCGCTTTCAGCTCGCTCAGAAATTCCAGTCCATTCATCCTCGGCATATTAATATCAAGCAGAAGGGCATCTATGTGATTTACTTTGCTCTGCATGATGCTTAAGGCCTCAAGTCCATTGATTGCGGTAGCATATACATGGAATCTCTCATCACTTTCTATTATATCAGAGAGTACCCTTCTCATAAGTGCAGAGTCATCAATTATTAAAATATTTTTCTTCATCGCTGCATTGCCTCTCTAACTCCGAATTTTCAGTCTATTGCTATGCATTTATTTAACATACATTCATTCCCTGCATCTGTTTCTCAGATCTTATCGTTTCTTCTTCTCTTTCGTTCCTGTTCGAATATGTACTTGATCAGTTCCTCCCGATCTGCTTTTGCGATGTCGTAGAATTCTGTACGATGCTCATATTTGTCACTGCGGTTTTCATGCCTCCCGGAGGCTATAACCAATGCTCCCAGAGTCAGCTTCTTCATTTCACCGCCGGCAATAAAGTCCAGCTTAATTCTAATTCTGTCCCCTGCCATCAGGGGATAATCCGAGTTAAACTTTGCTCCTCCACCAGACAGATCTGTGATAGAGCCCTTCAGCCAGGCCCGATCCAGCTGCCCCAGTCTCTTTCTCACCTCTGACTTTTCCTGTTGGTTTAAGAACTTATCAGCTGCCAAACGGTCTTCCATGACCATCTCCTCCTGGGAAATCACCCGATATTCAATCTCATGGATGCATTCCAGCCGGAAGTATTGTCTTCTTTGTATTTTATCCAATTGGGTAATCAGCTTAACCTGTGCAATAATCGCATTATTCTCGCGATAAATCCCCTCCAATAAGCAGTAGGATTGATATAAGCCCTTCGAGGTATAGAAGTGCAGATTATATTTCACTTCCTTCTCTAACACATACATTAATCCGTTTCTATACGGCATCGCTATACTAATGGTCTTTTCATCATTAATATCCATGATCTGGCTAGCATATGTTTTCGAAGGCTTGATTACTCCCGCTGCTGTATTAGGTGGCAAAACATCTATTTTATCACCAACCGTTAATATATCACTTAACATATCGTACCCCCATCCATCTGTCCTTCTCTATTGTACTGGTGTCATTCATTATTTCTTTATTCTGGATTTTAACAGATAAGTGAATAACTGCGCAATTCCTTTCTTCCCCTGCGGGTTTTCCGGTTCATATTCGCATAACATATTCGCAAAGCCGCTAATTGCCTTGGCAAAATGAGAATTTGGGTATACCATGATGGCCGGCTTCTGTCTCATGACTGCCTTAGAGACATTACCATCCTGAGGAATCGCTCCCAAGTACTCCAGCTTCAGGTCCAGGAACCTATTGACTACAAGGCTTAATTTGTCATAAAGCTCCTTACCCTCCTCATAGGTATCAATACGATTTGCTACTGTTCTGATTACTGTCTCCTGAAAGGAGAAGTCTGTCTTTCTGTTTAGCGTTTTTAATAAGGCATAGGCGTCCGTAATCGAGGTCGGTTCCGGTGTGGCAATCAGTAATACCTCCGAACTGGCCGCTACAAATTCAAGAACAGAATCAGCGATTCCTGCACCGGTATCTATGATAATAATATCTGCGATCTCATCCAGCTCCACAAGCTTTTGTATCAGGTATACAATCTGATCCCTAGTAAGGCTTGTAAGCTCCTGAATGCCCGAGCCTCCTGAAATAAAACCGATATTCTCCGGGCCCTGCGTAATGATATCCGTCAGGTTCTTCCCTCGAAACATCAGGTCTGCAAGACTATACTTGGGTCGTATCCCCAGCATAACCTCAATATTTGCAAGACCAAAATCCGCATCCAGAATAATTACCCTTTTTCCGAGCCTGCTCAGAGCAATGGCCAGGTTAACCGATACACTGGATTTCCCAACACCGCCCTTTCCGCTGGTTACCGTAATAACCCTGGCGATTCTTCTGGGGAGATTTTGTTGTTTTACCATTCTTCTAAGTTTTTCTGCCTGATCCATAGAAATCTCCGTTCTGCCCAAATATACTGCTTTGTGAATGATAAGAATTCTGCTTTATAAATACCATGAATTCTGCTTTAAGAATTCTTGATACCACATACTTGGGCTTCAGTACCTACCTTCTCATTGTATTTATTTATGCATTCACGACGCTGTCGGAATTTTTACTTCTTCCGGTAGCTCCCAAGCGAATGATAATTCATTCGCTTTGAATTCTCGGTTCTTTCGGAATTCATTGCCCTCTGAGCAGCTGCTTCGCTATGCTCTGGGCATCAATTCTGGATATATCATCCGGTACATTCTGACCAAAGGTTGCATAGGATAAGGGTGCCTGTGTTAACATACGGATATTAAATAAATTTCCGATACAGCTGGTCTCGTCCAGCTTCGTAAAAATTAGATTATAGTTAACAATTTCGGCATATGCTTCCGTTATTTTTACCAGATCTCTATACTTGGTCGTAGCACTTAGGACAAGGTAGGTTTCTCTCTCGTTTTCTGGGATACAGTTAATTAGGAGTTCGATATCATCCCTCTGCTCCTTATTCCTATGAGAGCGGCCAGCAGTATCCACAAATACAACATCATATTCGGAAAACTCCTCCCTGGCATGCTTCATCTCTTCCTCAGAATAGATGACCCTCAAGGGAATCCCGAGTATATTTGCATAGGTACGCAGCTGCTCTACTGCTGCGATACGGTAGGTATCTGCAGTAAGGAATGCCACCTTTGCCTTCTCATCCACCTTGAATTTTGAGGCAATTTTAGCAATAGTAGTCGTCTTACCCACTCCGGTGGGACCAATCACAAAGATGAATTTCGGTCCCTTCCCGGTAACTTCTATGGTTTTTGGCTGACCGAGCTTCAGAATGATTTTCTGGTAAACACTGGCCAAAATGATATCCATCGAGGAGTCCTTTTTTAAGGTGCCTTCGATTTCAGTGATAATCTGATTTGCATATTTTTCATCCACTTCATTGGATATCAGTTGATTATAAATGAGCTGTATGCAGGCTAGATTCTTATTTGTTGCGGCAGCCTTCTCCTCCTTAAGTTGTAAGGCTTCCTTCTCACTCATCTGCTTTTCCAAAAGACTCTGCAGATTATTCAGCTTCACCTCAATTGCAGAGGGTTCCTTCGATTCCTCATAGAGCTTTTTCATTTCTTGTGAGGTCTCATCCTCATAGATGATATTCGGCATCACAGGCTTTTTGGGTTCTACCGGAGGGATCGACTGGGAATACCTTCCTTTGTCGTTCTTATAGGTGATGTTGTCGTCCACAGCGGCGGTAATCTCTACCAGCGGTTTACGAAACAGCTTATAGATCCCCTTGGGAGATATCGTTTTAATATTCATGACAATCGCATCCTTACCAAGCTCTTCCTTGGCAAGCATGATTGCTTCTGTCTCCGTATTCGCTTGGAACTTCTTAATAATCATTTACACTGTCACCATCCCAACACTCTGTAATTCTACATTTGTATCAATTTCATTATAGGACACCACGATCAGATCCTTGAAGTAATCCTGAGTCAGTCTCTTAAAGTACATTCGAACAATTGGTGAGGTTATGATAATCGGGCTCTTACCGAGATCCTCCAGCTTTTGTACCTCGGATTGAACCGATTCCATGATGTCCTTTGTAATGGAGGGATCCAGGGACAGATATGCACCCTGCTCCGTCTGTTTGACAGAACTCATGATTTCCTGCTCTACCTTAGGATCCAGAGTAACCACACTGGTCATTTCTCCGACAGGGAAATACTTTCTTGAGATGGCCCGCTTTAGATTCTGCCTTACATACTCAGTTAGCACATCCGTATCTCTTGTGGTAGGTGCGTAATCGGCTAAGGTCTCAAAGATCGTAACCAAATCTCTGATGGAAATGCCCTCTCTGAGCAAATTTTGCAGTACCTTCTGAATCTCACCAATATTAAGCAGCTTGGGTACCAGCTCCGAGACAAGGGTCTGATTGGCTTCCTGAATATTGTTCACCAAATTCTGTACATCCTGTCTGGACATGAGCTCATAAATATGGCTCCGGATCACTTCTGTCAAATGAGTTGCGATAATGGACGGAGGATCTACCACCGTATAACCAAGGGACTCTGCCCGTTCCCTCTGACCCTCGGTAATCCAGATGGCCGGCAGATGGAAGGAAGGCTCAAAGGTAGGAATTCCGGTGATCTCCTCCTCAACATATCCGGGATTCATCGCCATATAATGGTCAAATAGGATCTCTCCGTCACTGACCTGAATTCCCTTGATCTTAATAATATATTGATTGGGGTTCAGCTGAATATTATCCCTGAGTCTGATCATGGGAACCACACAACCAAGCTCCAGAGCAATCTGTCTTCTAATTAATACAACACGGTCTAATAGGTCACCACCCTGGTTGGTATCGGCCAGAGGAATGATTCCATATCCAAATTCCAGCTCGATTGGATCAACCTGCAATAGGGATACCACATTTTCCGGTTTTCTGATTTCGCTAGCCGCCGCTTCCTCTGAGGATACCTCCTCCTCGATCGCTGTAACCTCAAGTCTGGATGCAATGGCTCTTCCGGAGAAGATAAAGATCAGACCATAAGCAGTAAATACGATTGTATCGAGGGGCGTAATCATTCCCAGGAAGATCATGCTTCCACCAACCATATAAAGAACCTTGGGGATCGATAACAGCTGCTTAATCAGCAGGTCACCTACATCTGCCTCCTTGGAGGCCTTGGTAACCAGAATACCGGTAGCTAAGGATATCATCAGGGATGGAATCTGGCTTACCAGACCATCACCGATGGTAAGTATTGCAAATTGTTCGAAAGCCTCTCCCGCAGTTTTCCCCATGGACAGGGTGCCCATAAGGGTACCACCTGCCAGATTGATTACCGTGATGATAAGACCTACGACTGCATCTCCCTTGACATACTTTGTAGCACCATCCATGGCACCGAAAAAGGCTGCTTCCTCCTGAATCTTTTCTCTTCTGATCTTCGCCTCTGCATCGGTAATGGCTCCGGTATTTAAGTCGGCATCAATCGCCATCTGCTTACCGGGCATGGCATCCAGAGTAAATCTGGCGGAAACCTCAGCCACACGCTCTGAGCCCTTATTGATTACCATGAACTGTACCATGATCAAAATGATGAATATGATAATTCCAATGACCAGATCACCGCCGCCGACAAAGCCGCCGAAGGTAGTAATTACATTACCCGGTTCACCTGACGAAAGGATTAGCTTTGTACTGGAGACATTCAGTGAAATTCTAAAAATCGTTGTAAACAGCAGGATCGTCGGAAAAGCTGACATATTCAGAACTTCTCTGCTGAATAAGGCGTTGAACAGTACCACCATAGCAGTCGCTATGTTCAGTGCCAGCAGGATATCAAGGAGAAAAGAAGGCATCGGCACAATCAGGAAAATCAATGCTGCCATAATATATAAACCAACTGCAAAATCAGTTTTCTTCATGCCAAGTCCCCCCCTTCCTGTCTTTATCTATATAAAACCTACTTGGGGGACTTTGGCCCCCTTCCTGTCTATATCTATATAAAATCCTACTGCTGATTCTTAAGCCCATATACATACGCTAAAACCTCCGCTGCCATCTGATAAAGCTCCGGAGGAATTTCTGCCCCAAGCTCTACATTATAATACAGCATTCTTGCCAGAGGTTTATTCTCAACTATGACAATCTGATTCTCCGTGGCAACTTCCTTTATCTTCTGAGCGAGATAATCCGCTCCCTTGGCAATCAGAATCGGCGCTTCGGAGATTGTCTTATCGTATTGGAGCGCCGCTGCCAAATGGGTCGGGTTCGTAATGACTACATCTGCTTTCGGAAGCTGCTGCATCATACGTCTCTGGGAGACCTCCCTCATCTTCGACCTAATTTGGCTCTTAATCTTTGGATCACCCTCCGATTGCTTATATTCGTCCTTAACCTCCTGTTTGGACATTCTCATATCCTTTTTAAACTTAAGCTTCTGATATAATAAATCTGCGAAGCCGATAAGCAGGAAAAACAGACAAATTCTCAACCCTAGGTTTAATATGATATCTCCGGTCAGAACAACTGCCTTAATCAGGCTGATATCGTATAGCTTCAGCAAGGTCCCCCATTCATCCTTAAGCGTATCATAGGATATGAAGGCGATGATCGCGATCTTTACGACCTCTATCACCAATTCAACCAGCTTGTCCTTACTGAAAATCTTTTTAAAACCCGAAATCGGGTTAATTTTACTAAACTTTGGCTGCATCGGCGCAGCGGAAATCTTCCATTTGACCTGAAATAAAACAACCACAAAGGATACCAGCACACCTGCAATAAAAACCGGTAGACAGGTTAAAAGTATTGTCTTTACTGTGTCGTTAAAGATGGACTGAGCAATCGCGGGGGTTAATTCTTCTCCCGATACCTCATCGATGCTGGAATATGTCTTTTGAAACATCTTCAGAAAGTTGTTGGTAAAGTACCCGCTGAAGATCTTTATCACCAAAAATAGAGCGGTGAGTCCGCTAGCTGTAATCAGCTCCTTACTTCTGGCTACCTGTCCCTGCTTTCTAGCATCACTTAGTTTTTTCGTGGTTGCCTCTTCTGTCTTTTCAGCAGCTTCCGCAAAATACTGCAGCTGATAAGAAAGAAGGTAGGTTGCCTTCCTTAGGTCATCCATTCTACTGCTCCCTTAAGCATTTCCATCATTTCATTAAAGATCGCATCCGCAACAGATGGTATCAGTCCGACGATTATGAGTAGGATTGCCAAGCCTATGAATACCTTCAGCTGCATTCCGATTACAAACATATTCATTTCTGGAGCAACCTTAGCTAAAATAGCCAGGATCGTGTTCACCAAAAGAATCGCTGCAAAAACCGGAAGGACAATTCGGAAGGCAAGTATAAAATAATCTATCATAAAGGTTAGCATCAATTCATACATATTCGGACGGAATACTGCTTTCCCAATACCGATTATCTGAAAGGAATCAACAAGGGCTCTCAGAATGAAATGATGCAGATCTGTTATGATCATCATCAGCATGATCAGATATCCGTAAAAATTGGCAGAAATCGTGGTACTGATATTCGTCGTCGGATCCATGGTGTTTACCATGGAAAAGCCAATCTCCATATCGATAATCTGACCCGCCAGTGCCAAAATATGGTATGCTATATTTGCAAAAAGACCCATCAGGGCTCCGGCGATCGCTTCCTTCACAACCAAGATGGCAAAGCCGATTACCCCTGCATATTCCGGCATGGTATAAGGAACCGAATAATACAGGATGATTGCGATAAAAATAGAGAAGCCTGTTTTTACCCTAACCGGAATATTTCTGAGCGAGAATAAAGGTGCTGTCAGAATAAATCCGGAAATCCTCACAAGTATTAACAGATATATTTCAAAATTCTGAAGGGTAAAGGTCATATGGCATTGATGTAGTAGCTGAAATTAGAAAATAATTCAATGGTATACTCCGCTATGGAGGTAATAATCCAGTTTCCAACCAGCATGATCATGACAAAAACGGCAATCAGCTTCGGAACAAATGTGAGGGTTTGTTCCTGAATAGAAGTTATTGTCTGCAAAATACTGACAACCAACCCAATGACCAGAGATGTAATCAGCATGGGGGCTGCGGTTTTCAGTACCAGGAAGAGTGCCTGTCTTGCTATATCGATTACAACTACCTCATTCAATGACTTCATCTCCCGCTAATAAAATGTTTTCACCAGTTCTCCGACAATTAACCCCCATCCGTCCGCCATTATAAACAGCAATATTTTAAAGGGCATGGAAATCATGGTAGGTGGCAGCATCATCATACCCATGGACATCAGGGTGGAGGCCACAACCATATCTATAACAATAAATGGGATATAGATCAAAAACCCGATAATAAACGCTTTTCTTAATTCACTAATAATAAAGGACGGTATGATTACTGTTAATGGGATCTCGTCCGTTGATTGTACAGTTGAAATCTGAGCAATATCCATAAACAGCCGCAAATCCTTAATCTCTGCCTGATCAATCATAAAGGTCCTAATCGGTGCTGTTCCTGCCTCAAACGCTTCCTCCTGTGTGATTTCCCCTCTGGACAGGGGCTGTATTGCGTTGGTATTGATTTGCGTAAAGACCGGGGACATAATAAAAAATGTCAGGAATAATGCCAGTCCAATAAGGATTTGGTTCGGAGGTGTAGTCTGCGTTCCCAAGGCTGACCTGACAAAGTGTAGCACTATAATAATCCTCGTAAAGGAGGTTACCATAATTAAAATAGACGGGGCTAAAGTAATCACAGTCAGAACCAGTAACATCTGCAGGGTTGCTGACAGGCTTTCTCCATCCTCATCTGTGTTTAGAGTAAATTCCAAAGGCCCCAAGGCTCCGCGAACATTGTTTCCGGATACACCGGCTTCTTCTGCGGTCGTCGTATCCTGTACATTCGCTGCAGATACCCGTCCCTTCGGCCAAAAAGCCATGATACAAAAGGTAAGCAAAAATAAAAGGAACCACACCTTTTTCCTCATACGTTTTCTAACAGATGAATTCATGGATATCTACCTTCATTCTTTATTGTTTCTTATGCTATCTATGATTTCCCGGAAGCTCTTCTTCTCTGGCCGGATGCTTTCCTTGAGAAACAGGTCCGCTTCCTCCAGCTCCGAAATGAAGTTGATACTGTCCTTTGCTGCGGAAATTAAGAGATATTTCTTACCGACCTTTACAATCTGTAGCATCTTACCGGGGGCCATCTTATAGCTGTCAATCACAGTAAAATTACTATTCTTTAATTGCCCCAGCTTCATCTTTCCGATGAATTTTGAGGTATAATATGCGGCGAATAGGATTAGAGCCAGTAGAAAAACCAAGCCCAGCAGCTGTACAAGATTGTTTGTTGTGGAAAACTTCTCTGGTGCTGCTTCGGCCACCCTATTATTAACACCATTCACAATTTTCTCTTCTCTTGTACTCTGCAATAAGACAAAAGCATTCATTTTACGTTTCTCCGATATTGATAGCCTTAACCTACGATAGCCCACGCATAAGCATGGTTTTAACAGCACCATCTATCTATGTACGTGCTTTCCATCATTGTTGTCGATCTTAGCCGACTGCTTTCTTTACTGCTTCCAATACTCTGTCAGCCTGGAAGGGCTTCACGATGAAATCCTTCGCTCCAGACTGAATGGACTCAATTACCATGGCCTGCTGTCCCATAGCGGAGCACATGATGACATTGGCACTGGGGTCCATAGATTTGATTTTCTTTAGGGCCTGGATCCCATCCATCTCCGGCATCGTAATATCCATCATCACTAAGTCAGGCTTAGTCTCCGAATACTTATCGATTGCCTTCAAACCATTCTCTGCCTCACCTGCGATGTTATAACCGTTCTTAATCAGTATATCCTTGATCATCATTCTCATAAATGCTGCATCATCACAGATCAAAATACTTTTCGCCATTTTAATTCTCCTATCTTGTATGTTTTAGAAAATTTGGTTTTTATTTTATTTATTGTTTTTGCTTTGTAATCTCTGTTACCCGGATACCAAAGGCTTCCTCCATGACGACAACCTCGCCCTTGGCAACGAATTTGCCGTTTACCAGTACATCAATCGGTTCTCCCGCCAGACGATTCAGCTCTATAATCGTTCCGGGTGCAAAATCCAGAATCTCCTTGATGGATTTACTGGTTCTACCCAGCTCTACGGTAACCTCCAACGGAACATCCATCAGTAAATCGATGTTCTCCGGCTGAACCATACCAGCCGGAATTGGTGTAAATGGAGTAAATTGAGCTGTCTGAACATTCACATCCTGTACCGGAGGCATCATATATGGCATTGCTGCCGGCATTCCCTGATTCATCATGTAGGGCGGATAGCCCATGGGCTGCTGCATCATAGGGATGGGACCCGGCTGGGGATTCTCCATCGGAGTCTTGGCTGGCTGAGGTGCCGGCTGGGGAGCTCTCTCCTGTGCGGGAGGTGAGGTCGAGACATCCGTTTCCATCGATGTTGCCTGAATAAATTGCTGGTACAGATCCCTGGCAAAGTCGAAGGGATAGAGCTGCATTAGCACACTGTCCACCAGATTGCCGATCTCCATATGGAAGGATACCCGTACAAAGGAGGTTTGTAAGAAATCTGCTATCGCCTCTGCACTTATGTTCTCATATAAATCCACGATGGTCGCAGAGGGAGGAGTGATATTCACTCTCTTTTCTAGCATCGAGGAAATTGATGTTGCTGCAGAACCCATCATCTGGTTCATAGCTTCGCTGATCGCACTTAGGTGCAGCTCAGACAGCTCGCCATCAATATTCGTTCCGTCACCACCCATCATTAGATCTGTAATGATCTTAACGTCTTTTTCCTTCAGAATTAATATATTATTACCGTCCAACCCGTCTGCATAATAGATCTGGATAAATACACAGGGCTTATCGTAGCTGTTTACAATATCCTTCCAGGTTGCATATTCAACGATTGGTGTCGTGATGTTTACTCTTTGATTGACTAAGGAAAACAGAGTGGTAGCTGCCGTTCCCATACTTATATTTGATATCTCACCGATTGCGTCCTTCTCAGCCTCGGTAAGCTTCTGGCTCACATCCACGCTATCCGTGCCTAAACCGTTCAGAAGCGCATTAATCTCTTCCTGAGATAACATCCCATCCATAGCCAGTTACTCCTCTCCTCTAATAATTGATGAAATCTTTACCGCATAGGCGCCTGAGGAAGCACCTGGAAGTGCGGTGAATTTATTAATATTGCCAACATATACTGTCAATTCATCATCTACCTTAGAATTCAGCTTAATAATATCCCCTCTCTGCATATTCATGAAGTCATTGACTGAAATCGTACTCTTACCTAATACAGCACGAAGAGGAACTCTCGCCTTAGCTATGGCAATCTCAATGATATCCTGATAGGATTTATCATCACTTAACTGCATTGTGGAATACCAGTACTTTGTGTTCAGCTTGTCAATTACCTTCTCCAGACATACATAGGGGAGACAGATGTTCATCATTCCCTCAATATTACCAATTTTGATATTCATTGTAACAATGGAAATCATTTCACTGGGGGAAATGATCTGTGCAAATTGGGAGTTGGTCTCAATTCTCAATAATCTTGGATTCAGCTGTATTACATTCGCCCAAGGCTCTCGCAGAAGATTCGTACAGACCGTAATTATACGTTCAATAATGGATAATTCAATCTCCGAAAAGTCCCTGATCTTCTCCAGCGGATAACCCCCGCCTCCCAGCATACGGTCTACAATAGCATAGCCCAGGTTATCTGCCAGTTCCAGAATGATATTTCCCTCTAAAGGCGAGAAATCTATGATACCGAGCAGCACCGGATTGGATAAAGCATTGGTAAATTCAGAATAGGTTACAGCTTCCGAATTGATTACCTCCACCTGGACATTCTTACGAAGATATGCCGGAAGGTTCGTTGACAATAATCTGGCATAATGCTCGAAAATAATATTCATAGTTCTTAAGTGTTCTTTTGAGAACTTGGAAGGTCTGGCGAAGTCGTAATTCTTTATCTGTTTTTCACTGGTCTGTTTAAACTCATCCGCATCTAGCTCCCCGCTGCTGATTGCTGCAAGCAGGTTATCTATTTCATTTTGGGATAAGACATCACCCATATTTAATCCCTCCCGTGATGCCACTACGAGGTAGCTTTAGTTTTTTCGCAGTTCTTCCTCTGTGAAGATACTTCTTCTTCACAATCGCTATCCCCATAATAACATAAAATCCGTAGAAAATCACCATAATTCTTAGTCATATAATAAATTTCCAAAGGATACATTAATAATAAAATCAGACTTGAACAAATCCTGGATCCTGTCCAGTACTCTTTCCTTGATCACAGTCTTATTCTCATCCACATTATCAATGGTATAGGCAGAGAATTCGTCCGTGATAATTTCCTTGATTTCATTCTCCTTTGTCTCTACATATTGATTTAAATCCTCATAATCCTTATGCTTTTTATTGATGGATAAGGAAGCATATACAATCGCATAATGCTTCTTATCGTCACTGGTCTTCAAGCGGATTGTCAGCTTATCTTTGATTTCATAGGTTTCAATATCGGACACAGCAATCTCTTCCTTGCCGCCCTCCGGTGACTCCAGCTCCAGATCTATAATCTGTGCTACCTTGCTGACCAGGTTGTTCGTTTTATTGGAGGTCGGAACAATCACAAAGATTATGACCGCTGACAGGACGATATTAATCAGAGCCATGGCCATAATGATCACTGTTAAAATATTTTTCTTCATACAAGTTTTCTCCTCTTTATCATTTATCTTCTGCTCAGCTCGTTGTAAATCCTTATTTCAATTCTCCGGTTCTTTGCCCTACCCTCCGGTGTATCATTGCTGGCAATCGGATCATATTCCCCTCTTCCCGAATACTTTATCTTGGAGGGATCCAGCTTCTGGTTCGTAATCAAAAATTCCGCCGCATTGAGTGCCCTGGCAGAGGATAGCCAGTTATTATCCTTAAAGGCTGAGCTATTCATCGGAACATTATCGGTATGCCCAATGATTTCTATGGTATAGCCGTCAAATTTACCAAGGAGATCTCCCACCTTCGATAAAATCGGCTTCGCATCTTCAAGAATATCTGCTTTGCCAGAATCAAAAAGAATGGAGCCCTTCATAGAAAGCTGTACAAACTGAAATTCCGGATCAATACTAAGCTCTACATAATCACCCAGATTGAACTGATCCGTCAGATCCGATATCTGATCATACATTGCTCCGGAGAGCTTCTCCATCTCCAGTTCCAGCTTCGCTTTTGCTTCTTCAAGCTCTTCTTTTTTTTGCTCTCTTATGGCAACCTCTCCTCCACTGGAGGAGGGATCATCTTCTGTAATATCTTCTCCGCTTTGCTGTGATTTCTCACCCATATTTGAGTAAAACTCATCCAGATTGTTCAGCTGCGTCATGCCGGAGGAGATCAGTATACCCTCCCCTATGGCAGAGCCTCCGCCTTCAAATATTCCAATTGCATTGGCTAAGGAGATGGATATTTTTTCAAATTTTTCATTGTCAATGTTTGACATCGCAAACAGTAAGACGAAAAAACAGAGAAGAAGATTCATCAAATCTGCAAAGGTATTCAGCCAGGGGGCATTCCCCCCGGAGGATTCCTCCTTCTTTTTTCTAGCCAAGCTACTCACCGCCTTCTTCCTTCATAGCTTCCCTGCGTTCCGGTGAAAGGAAGGATTTCAGCTTCTCCTCAATAACTCTGGGGTTCTCACCTGCCTGTATGGAGAGCAGACCTTCCACCATAAGCTCCTTAATCATAATTTCACCTGCATTCTTTGCCTTAAGCTTTGTTGAGATCGGGATACAGATCCAGTTTGCCAGCATGGCACCGTAGAAGGTGGTTACCAATGCCACGGACATATTCGGTCCGATCGTACTAACATCCGCCAGCTGCTGCAGCATGTTGATGAGTCCGATCAGGGTTCCGATCATACCCCAGGCAGGACCCATGGCACCGAGAGAATCCCAGAAGCCTATGACACTGGAATGTCTGTCCTCGATACAGTTTAATTCTGTCTCTAAAATATTGCGTACCAACTCAGGGTCCGTGCCATCTACAATCAGCAGGACGCCCTTTTTCAGAAATTGATCATCAATGTTGTTTGCTGCCTCTTCAAGAGCCAGGAGGCCTTCCTTTCTGGCAACATTAGAAAGACCAATAATTGATTGAATGGTCTCTTCCTCATTCGTGGCCTGCACCTTTAAAATAAGGCCGAAGCTTTTCAAGCTGTTGATATATCCCTTTAAGCTTGGTGCCATCATCAGCATGCACATGAATGCACCACCAAAGGTAATGAAAATCGACGGCACATCATAGAAATTTAATAATACAGATAAGCCGTCCTGCCCTACTGTAATTCCATAAACTACAATTACAAAACACATCACCAAGCCTAATATGGATGCTATATCCAATTCCGTCACCTTCCATCCTTGAATTTTATCAAAAACTCCTAGAAATCTCTAGAAAATACTTCTTTTTTGTATAATATTACAAGATTTTTAACCTCTTGTCTACTTTCTTTTACAATTAATTTATTTCCGGTGGTCAATGTGATCACGGTATCCGGTGACTCCTCCACCCGTTCTATGATCTCAGCATTGATCGTTAGCTTCTTACCATTTAATCTGGTAACCTCTATCATATTCATTCCCCCTTCTTATCGGGTCAGATCCTCATAGCTACACACCTTTCGAGTAGCTAAGGTAGCAGCGCACTCATTGACTGATAGGCGCCCTCTCAGCCCCTCAGAATACTTCCCTGGCACCTACTTCGTCCTTAGGAATATCGAAAAGGGTGGCAGTTTTTTGCTGCCACCCAATCTTCATACCGGCTTCAAAAGCGTCTGTGCAGCTGACGGATTTGAATATTAAATTATTCATACATCAGCCCTAGGTTATCTCTTTAAATTGATCAGTTCTTCCAACAGGGAATCAGATGTCGTAATAATTCTGGAGTTAGCCTGGAAACCTCTCTGCGTCGTGATCATATCCGTAAACTGCTGGGATAGGTCTACATTGGACATTTCCAAAACACCCGTTGTAAGACTGCCGCCTCCCTGCGTAGGATCCTGACCGATCCCGTCAAAGTCTCCTGAGTTCTGAGTTGCTGCAAACATACTGTTACCCACTGCCTCCAAGCCTGCCGGATTGGAGAAGGTCGCAACAACAATCTGTCCAAGCAGTCTGCTGTCGCCATTATCATACTTTCCATAAATCTTACCGGAAGCATCAATGCTGACACCGGTCATATTACCAATCTGCTTACCGGCGCCAATTCCTGCCAGACTACCCTTCGTCGCTTCTAAGGAAGAGGAGCCGCTGGAGGAGTACATGGTAAGACTGGAGAAATCCACATTAATCGGCTGAAAGGGATTCGGTGTTGCATCAATGGAAAGGCTGATGCTGTTACCGGGGGTCGCTCCGTCTCCAACACTGACAAAGGCACCTGTAGATCCATTGAAGGTAATCAAAGGTGCATCCGTGGTATCGATGGATACAACACCGGTATCCGTATCAACATTTGCCTGATACTCCACACCACCGAAGGAAAACTGTGTGATTGCGGAAGGCTCGTAGCTTACATTGCCATCCTCGTCCACATTCTTAATCACGAAGATGGATTGACCGTCCTCATCCTTGATATCAGTGATGGAAACACTGTAGATATTTGTCGCATCCTCTGATTGTCTGATTTTTAAATCCGCTGTATAGCTATGTCCCATGTTATCAAAGAAGGTGACATTCACCATCTTTCCGGTGGGACTGGTCAACTGAGTATCCTTACTGTCGATATTACCTGATATGTATGCCTCTGTAGTAGCCTCCGGTTCCGCATAAAGGTTTTCCGGAGACATGATATTTAACGGAGATACAGCATCAGCGATTGTCTTTGTGGGATCATTGGGATCCACCTGCCACCCCATGACTGAGGCACCGGATGGTGTACACAAGGTACCATAAGCATCTACACTAAAGGAGCCTGCCTTCGTAAAGAAATTGGAACCTCCGTAATTCACAACAAAGAAGCCGTCTCCTTCAATCATAACATCGAAGGGATTATCGGTTCTCTGGGAAGCACCGGGCGCTGTGATCTGTGCTGTAACAGATGCTACATTGGAGCCTAGACCGATCTGCATCGCATTCCGTCCGGTTGTTCCGGTTGCCGCATTGGGACCGGATGCCTTCTGGGTTGTTTGATAAAATACATCGGAAAAGGTTACTGTACTGGATTTGAATCCGATGGTATTTACATTGGAAATATTATTACCTATTACGTCCATCTTTGTCTGGTGTACCTTTAGACCGGAAACACCAGAAAATAATGATCTCATCATAATGATTGACCTCCTAATTGTGCCTCGTAATCATTTGTATCCAATCTGTCAGTCATGGATACCTTAGCCCCCTAAAAGGTCCGGCTGTTATACGATTACTGCACCATCAATATTGGTAAACACCTTTTCTTCTCCATCATTCACAGCGGTCACTACCGTATTGTTCTTAATGTTTACAATGAAGGCCAAATTGTCTACCATAACCAGTGATTCTAAAATACCTTTCTTGCCTGCCAGCATTGCCCCGTTTTCAAGCCGTTTGAACTGCTCATCGGTCAGGTCGATATTTCTGGTTGCCATTCGCTCGTTCGCATGCTTGGAGAATCTCAGTTCTCCGGTTTCCGCAGCCTGTTTTTCCCTTAATATCTCACTAAAGGGGGTGCTTGCAGTCTGTTTTACTTTTGCAGCCGTACCCTTATTGGCATTCAGCCGCTCTGTCATCTGCTCTATGGAGGGAAATTGGTTTATGGGAATACTCATATCATTTTTTCCTCCTTTGGTTCAGTTTCCTCAGGTTCAGTTTCCTCAGGCTCGGTTGTATCAGTTACCGTGGAATTCTTCACAGTCAGTGTAACCTTATCCTTGACCGTAGTGTAAAGAATGTCATTAAAGATTAAGGTCAGCTTATAAGTACCATTCGGTAGACCTGTAAGCGCTTCCTTCTTAATGATAGCCTTGCCATCCTTAATTGTAATCAAGGAATTATCAAGAATCGTATCGCCCACCTTCACTGCCACATCATCTGCGACGGTTTCTCCCTCTCCAACCTTTACCTCAAAGCTCTGATCCTTTTGATTCGTAAAATCAAAGGTAAGCTCAGTTTTTTGGAGAACTCCGGGAAGTCCCTTCTCCAGGATATAGGTTCCGTCAATGACGCTGTCCAGCTTATCAATCGGGTACAGCTGACCATTGATAGACATCTGTGCTTTTCCTCCCGACATATTTACGAAATCCACTCTTCCGCTCATGTACTTTATATTTCCGGTTGAGGTTTCGGTCTTAACGATGACATCCTTACCTACCAGTGAGAAGGCTTGGGAATTCGTTGATATGTTGCTGATGTTCTGCATCTGCTCCAATTGTGAGAAGGTTGCCAGCTGTGCTATGTATTCTGTATCCGTATTGGGATTTAAGGGATCCTGATATTTCATCTGTGTGGTCAGAAGCTGTAAAAACGCCTCCTTGCCCAGTTCATTCTTCGGACCCTTCTCCGCCTGGCTCTTCCTTGTTTGTTCAATTACACCATCTGTAACGGTCTGTATCAAGTCGCTCATGATTTCCTCCTTCCTGCATCATTTCATAAGCCTTACGCTGTCATATCAATATTTGTACCTCTTAGTCCGGTAAGATCCGAGGCGCTTTCTTCCTCTTCCGACTGCTCATTAAAATGTAATGCATCCTCCAGAGTGATCTTAGGTCCCCGGTCCTTATTCCGCCCCGTAGCCTGTCCATCCTCCCCTGAATTCTCGCTCTGTCCAAAGGTATAGCCGGTTACCGTAACCTCAATCGCTTCCACCTTGATGCCCTGGGAATTCAAGGTATCCCTTAAGGTTTGAAGCTGTCCTTCAATGGCTTCCCTTGCCAGTTCATTCTGTACCTTGAACTGTGCTGTCATGGTACCTTCCTTAGCAACCACAGTAAGATTAACCTTCCCCAGATGCTCCGGGTTAAGCTCCATCTCCATCGAAGTCTGTTCCGGTTTCATAACCACCCTGATTCGTTCCAGAATCTGATTTGCAATCTCCCTAAGCTCCACGGTCCTGGCTTCCTTCATCGGCTCAAGTGCGATATCCTGTACCGTCCTTGTCAGATTGTCCAGGAATGTCTCGTATCGGATTGCTGCATCCCGGTCAAGGTTCTCGTTTCTTCCTTGCTCTGAGGTTGTCTGCTTATTGCCGTTCTCTCCTTCAGTCTCCTTAAGGAGCTCTACCTCAGGTCCATTGCCGGAATTTATACCGGGTTCTTTCCTACCGTTATCCGTGGTAAGCTCATCCCTGCTGATCTCCTGTTGACTGAAAAGCCCCTCAGGAGACTTTGTTTCTCCCTCCGTAGGTAGAGTTACCTCCTGCTCTGTTTTGGCTGTCAGCTCCTCCAGTGCTACTCTCAGCTGGACTGCTGTCAGATGAGGTGCTTCTTCCTTCAGAATTGACTCCACCTGATTGATGAGCTGATCAAATTCCGTCTTCAGATTACCATCCGTCAAGAAATCCATGACATCGGTACTGCCCTTGTTAGCCATAAGCAGCTGCTGTAAGCTTTCCGGATCTGTTAGGTCCGATAGGCCAAGACCCTGTTCCCTTAACATTGCCTGTAGCTCCTCCGGTGTTACTTGAAGCAGTTTCATGATTGCCTGCTGAATGGATTGCAGCAGGCTTAATAGCTGCTCCTGTAGCTCCTTCTCTTCAGAACTTACGAGTCCGTCTCCGACCTTATCCTTCGTCATTCCCTCTGTAGACTGTGGCACTTCCTCTTTCTCCTGTGCCGTCCTGATCCGGTCGGCCTCTGAAGAATCCTTCTGAGACATTTCCGCTTTTTTGACTGCCTTGTCCTGTTCTGATACTCTTGCCTCTTTGTCGATTTTACTTCGATCGTCTTCCCGATCAGCCATACGCTTAGCCACTTCGGTATCCCTAAGGTTTTCCTTATCCTGAGTCGCTTTTGTCCGGGCCTCTGTACTGTCCGTATTCTTGATATTTCTGTCCATGAACATCTCGAAGCCGCTGTTGTTTGCTTTCGCCCTAGAGGTTGATGTGCCAGCTGTTGTTCGGGACAAGCTCGCAGTCTGCGTCATTACGCTCTGCGTCATCATCGATTTGCCTTCCTCCTTTCATTCAAAATATCTATTACCACGGGGGCTCCCCCGAAGTAAACAAATGATCTGCCATGGGCTTCACCCTATGGCGCCTCCTCCTTGAGGCTAGCTTCCGAATGGGAACTCTTCCCACTGATGAGGATTACTCCCCTGAAAGCTTCTCAGCATCCATGTCAAGCATCTTCTTGGTAATCTTCGCCGCTACTACTGCATCCATTTCTGCCAGGATTTCTGCACTTTCCTTAGGCTTCATAGCCAAAAGCATCTGTGCAACGGCTTCCACATCTGCGGTCATTGTCTCCATAATCTTCGCTGCGGCCTTCGGGTCCATATTCTTATAAATATTGGCCTTCTCCAGGATTGCATCCGAGTATTGTAGCTGTTCCACTACCTGTCGGTAAATCAATTCTGCATTGGCCGGATTGATCTCCTCATAATATTTCTTATATTCTTCTATACTGGGTGCTGCTTCGGCAAATACAACATTTTTATCAAACACCTTCTGTCTTTCCTCAAATGCCAACTGATTTTCTTCAAAGATCTTTAGGCGGTCGATTTCAGCCTGGAGCTCCTTGGTTGCTTTCCCTTCCTCCTCGGTTCCCTGGTTTATCTCAGCTATCTGAAGCTCCAGCTCCTTAATCCTTGCCATTGCCTTCGGCAAGGAGTTGTAGGCATAATCATTCTCCTCAGCCAGCTGTTCATCCGATACCGACGGAAGGATCAAATTGATCAAAGGGATATCCTTCAGGATTGGTCTTAAGACGCCGGAACCAAATCCACCAACATCCAGCTTGATCAACATACCGAAGATGGCAAACCATATGAGGGCTATCAGCAGGGCTATGAGGATGGTCAATACTTTATTTCCTTCTTTTTTCTCTTTTACCCCAGCCTTTTCCTTTGCCATTATCTGTCCTCCTCACTCTGCTCAGGATTACTGTATTGAAAGCTGTTCAGCTCATCCACTTCTTTTCTTTCTTCCGCTTCGAATTCCAGAAGATATCCTTCCCAGGCTTTTTCCTTCAGCTTCTCCTGGGTTTTCCGCTCTATCATAGCCTGGTTCAGTCTGATTCTTGCAACCTCAAGCCTCTGCTCGGCATTTTTCACAACAGTCTGCTGCTGCTTGATCTTCTGCTCCATGACCTCTACTGCTTCTGCCGTTTGGCGGATTTTCACCAGATCCAGCTTCGACATCCTGAGCTCTCGCTCCTCCTGCTCATAGGAGGATTTCTTGTCCTTCAGCAGCTGCAGCTTCTCTTCCTCATTCGTCAGGCGCAGTCTGGCCTGTCCGTAGGTGAGCTTAGCCTGCTCCTCCAGCTTTTTCTTTACTTCCAGCAGGTTTTCCATTTGATAGCGGAATTTTTTCATGCTTCGTTAAAGATCTCCTTTAACAGCTCTATCTCCTGATCAAAGGTATGCTTCTCATATACCTCCTGCTGAAGGAAAGCATTTACCTGCTTGATCTTAGAGATTGCATAATCTATATCGGGATTGGAGCCGCTTTTATAGGCTCCAATATTAATCAAATCCTCAGCATCCTGGTAGGTTGCTAAAACATTCTTCAATCTGCCGGCAGCCGCTTTATGCTCCTTTGTAACAATAGAGCTCATAACACGGGAAATACTCTGAAGGATATCGATTGCCGGATAGTGGTTCTTGTGACCCAGCTTTCTGGATAACATAATATGGCCGTCCAGAATACTTCTTGCCGTATCGGTGATCGGCTCATTGAAATCATCTCCATCCACCAAAACCGTATATAAGCCGGTAATGGAGCCCTTATCCGATCTTCCTGCCCGCTCTAAGAGCTTTGGCATCTCAGAATATACGCTGGGCGGGTATCCTCTGGATACCGGTGGTTCCCCGGAGGCCAGTCCGATTTCTCTCTGCGCCATAGAGAAACGAGTCAGGGAGTCCATCATGAGCAGGACATCCTTTCCCTGATCCCTGAAGTATTCTGCGATGGCGGTTGCTGTCTTGGCTGCCTTTTTGCGGATCAAGGCCGGCTTATCGGAGGTAGCGATCACTACAACGGAGCGCTTCATCCCTTCTTCCCCTAAATCCCGTTCGATAAACTCTCTGACCTCTCTGCCCCGCTCTCCAATGAGAGCAATGACATTGATATCGGCTCTGGTATTACGGGCAAACATACCAAGAAGGGTGCTCTTGCCAACTCCGCTTCCCGCAAAGATACCAATTCTTTGGCCCTTGCCCACGGTCAGCATGGAATCGACCGCCTTCACCCCAAGAGGTAAAACCTCATCTATGATTTTCCTTTTCATCGGATCCGGCGGAGCCGCTTCCGATGGGTAATAACGATTACTCTGTAGTGTAGAACCGTCCATCGGATATCCCAGACCGTCCAGGGTTTTACCCAATAGCTCTTCGCCAACCGGAACCTTAAAGGAAGTCCCCGTATTCTCCACCAGGCTTCCAATACCGACACCGGTCATATCATCATAGGGCATCAATAGTACCCGGTTCTCGCGAAAGCCTACAACCTCAGCAATTTTCTTCGTGCCTTGGTAATCCCCGGTAATATAGCATACATCATTTAAATTAGAGGCCGGCCCGGTCGCTTCAATGGTAAGACCTACCATCTTACATACCCTGCCGATTTCTTTCACATAGCTTTTATCCAATAACTGCTTGTACTTATCAAAATCGACCAACTCACCCAGCCCGCTTTCTAACATCGTCATTCATCCTTCCCCCTTCCATGTTTCAGCTATTCCTTCATAGGTTAAGGATGATTTATTCCCTATATCTTCTTATCGGCATTTTTCGTCAATTACTATAGAGCTCCCAGTAGCTTTAGGCTGGAAATCAAATTTGACAGTTGAACATCCAGACTGCAATCAATCACCTTCAGCTCCGTCTCGATCAAGCACTGGTTTTTTGCAAGATTTGGATCCTCCTGAATGATCAAGGAAATCTCCCTGCCGATCAAGCCTGCCAGAAATTCCTTCTTTCCGGCTACCAGCTCATAATCCTCCTTGCATACCCTTACTGTATAGGCATCTGCTTTGTCAAGTTCCATGAATGCTCGTTCCACCAGATAGAGGATGACATCCTTTTGCTCCTCAACTAAAATCCCTGTGATTTTTGTAATCAGCTCTGAGAGGATCTCTGCGGTCTTAGGCTCCAGTTCGGATAGCAGGGCTTGATACTCCTTATCCTGCTGCTGCTTCAGCTGCTCCAGCTCTGCAGTTCTTTTCTGCAGCTCCTTTTGACTTTGCTGCTGACCTTCCTCATAGCCCTGCTTTTTGGCAGCGGCTAAGACTTCCGCTTTCATTTGCTCAGCCTCCAGCCGGGCCTTGTTCAGTATGGCCTTTGCATCCCTCTTGGCATCTTCTAATATCCTAGAGGCTTTCTCTTCCAGCTCTTCCTCATTGGGGACCGGATCCACAATCACTGCCTGAAGTCCTTCCACAAAGCCGTCAGTAACCTCATGGATAGGAGGAGCAAACCGGTAGCTTCTCTTCTCATTAATATCCTGATCCCGTTTTAAATGGCAGTCGATGGTTTTAATCATTTCCTCTTCATACCGTACGGAATATGCTTTAATTACATTAGACAACGATTTCGTCACCTCCGCCTCTGGAAATGATGATTTCAGAGGAATCCTCCAGTTTTCTGATGATATTAACAATCCTCTGCTGAGCCTCTTCCACATCCTTCAGACGTACAGGACCCATATATTCCATATCCTCTCTGATCATGGCAGCCAGACGCTTCGACAGATTGTTAAATATGACATTCTGAACTTCATCATTGGAGCCCTTCAGAGCAACAGCCAGCTCGTTATTATCAACCTCTCTGAGCACTCTCTGAATGGATTTATCATCGAGGCTAAGGATATCCTCAAATACGAACATCTTCCTGCGGATTTCATCTGCCAACTCAGGCTCTTCTATTTCAAGAGTTTCCATAATATGCTTCTCAGTACCGCGGTCCACTGTATTTAAAATCTCAACAATGGAGTCCACACCACCGACAATGGTATAATCCTGATTTACCAGGGAAGCCAGCTTCCGCTCCAGTACTCGTTCCACTTCCTTAATCACATCCGGTGAGGTGCGGTCCATCTGTGCAATACGCTTCGCAACATCTGCCTGCTTATCCGGTGCCAGCGACGAGATAATCGTCGAAGCCTGGTTTGGAGACAGGTAGGACAGGATTAAGGCAATCGTCTGCGGGTGCTCGTCCTGGATAAAGTTCAACAGCTGAGAGGCATCAGTCTTTCTGACAAATTCAAAGGGACGTACCTGCAGGGAGGCAGTCAGCTTACCAATGACATCCTTCGCTTTATCCACTCCCAGTGCTTTTTCCAAAAGCTCCTTCGCATAGGCAATACCGCCCTCTGCAATATATTGCTGTGCCAGGCAGATTTCATAGAACTCATCCAACACCTGATCCTTCGTTGCGGGAGAGATACTTCTGGTATTGGCGATCTCCAGGGTCAGTGTTTCTATCTCATCCTCCTTCAGATGCTTAAAGATGGTGGCTGACCGCTCCGGCCCGAGGGAAATCAGAAGGATTGCAGCCTTCTGTAAACCGTTTATATCACTATTCGTTGCTCTTGCCATAATACCCCTAGCCTTCCCTTTCAAAAATTATATCGTTCAATGATCTAGCTCCATTCCTCGTTCAGCCAGTTACGCAGCAGCTGCGCCACTGCATCCGGCTTCTCGTCCACGAACTTCTCAATCATCTTTCTTACCTCGGAAACCTCATTAAAATCGATATCCTCGATCGATTGATTTTCTTTCGTTGTGGCCAGAAGCTGCTCAACAGACAATTCGGGTTCCAGCTCTGTAACCTCCACCGGTCCAAAGCCCTTAAACACTACGAACAGAATTAGGGCTACGATTAAAGCTGCCAAAATATACTGCAGATAATCATTAAAATCCCTCTTTTCCACGATCTTCGGTACAAATACCGGTTGATCTATGGCAGAAATCTGAATTCTGTCTTCTGAAATACCGGTAGCCATGGATACCATCGTAATTAGCTCCGGATCCACAGCCAGCTTTGTTTCTGCACTATTGGCTAATATGTAGTCTTCAAAGGTTGTATCCTCCAAGAGTCCCAGCCGTTCCAGATCCTCTTCCTTATAGGTGGTCAGCTTACGCAGTACCATGCTGACTGAGGATTGTGCCGAATCAATGGCTCCCACCTCATATTCCGTATTGGTTACTCTTTCATTGGGCAAATAATCAAATTCTTCTATCTCCACATTGCCGGTCGTCGAGGAGGCATCCTCCAGCATATAGTCAACCTCGTCATTGGAGGTAGTCCCGGGTACTCCTCCTGAGCTGCCCGCATTCTCTGAATTATAGGTATAGCTGTGGCTGAATACACCCTGCTCCTGGCCTTCTGCCGGTAGATATTCCTTAAAAAGCTGGGTTACCTTCTTATTATCAATGACCAGATGAGGTGCGATCTCTACATCATCATATCCGCTCTTTAAAAGCAGCATATACAGATTGTTAATGAAGGTATTACGGAGCCGCTCTCTGTAATCCTCATTGCCGTTGGCAGCACCGGAATAAAGATCCTTCCCGCCTCCATACAGAAGCCTACCATTCTGGTCCGCTACCTTGACCTTGTCAGCGGAGGTATTACCAATAACAGATGCGACCACCTGAGCGATCGTTTCAGCGGTTTGGACCTCAAAATCCTCATTGGTAGTAAGCAGGACACTGGCATTGGTTTCCTGCTGGGGTGTTAAAATGGTGTTCGTAGTCGCTACAGGGATATAATAAACCTGAGCATCATCCACGCCCTCCATTTTAATTATATAATTACGGAGCTGGTTCTGCATGTAGAGATTGATCTTCAGCGTTCGATCACTATTTGTGGTACTAAGGCTGTTATTCAGAAGCTCATCCAGAGTAATGCCTGCAGAGGGCATATCATTACTGGCAAGCAAAAGAACCGCATCGGAATATCTCTTAAGATCCACCGATACAGTCAGACGATCTGATCCCAACTTGTACTTAATTCCCTCTTCCTTTAATAAATCAATCACCTCACTGGCCTCCTTGGAGGTCTCAGTGATGGTCAACTCCTCGTATTGTACCTTGTTCGCAATCACCACCAGAACAACAAGGGCAAGAAGAACTGCTCCGACCACACTGATGATAATGGTCTTCTGCTTACTGCTATACTTGTTCCATACTGTCAACAGCTGCTTTGGTATTTGTTTCAATTTATCTGCCATTATCCTGTACTCCTTAAGAAAATATTATCAGAACTGCAGATTCATAATCTCTCTATAGGCATCTAAAACCTGGTTCCTGATTGCAACTGTATACTGTATCGCAAGATTGGCCTTCTGCTGGGCAATCTGTAGGTCATGGGTATTGTCCGTCAGACCGAGTGCGTAAGCCATTTCTGCTTCCTCAGCTGCATTGGTATAATGATTCGTCTCTTCAATCAAGCCCTTTGCAGCCTGAAACAGACTTTCAAAGGTAGCATTCCGATTTTCCTTCGCCGAAGAAACTGAATCCAATCCGATTTTACTGAAATCAGTTAAGCTGCCAATTGACGTTATGTTCATCTTCTACCTCCGTTTATTTGCCAACCTCGAGACCCTTCAGCGCCATATTCTTGGTGGCATTAAAGGCTGTGACATTGGCTTCGTAGGATCTGGTTGCATCAATCAGATCAGTCATCTCCTGAACGATATTCACATTGGGATAGGTAACATATCCTTCCTCGTCCGCATCCGGATGGGTGGGATCATAAACCTTACGCAGCTCAGCCTCCCGATCCTCTGTAATCTTCGTTACCTTAACACCATTACCTGCCGTTCCCTCGGTCTTCATAAGAACTTCTCCGAAGGGAGTAACATCCTTCTCAGCAAAAACCACCATTTTTCTTCGGTAGGGATTTCCATTCTCATCCCTGGTTGTGCTTACATTGGCGATATTCTGGGATATGATATCCATTCTAAGTCTCTGTGCGGTCATACCGCTGGCACTGATATTCATTCCGTTTATGGATGACATGGTGATTATCCTCCTCTCATACAAAGTCCGCTTACCTATCCGGTTAGGCTGACATTGATGTTATATCCTATCATGATACTGTTTTATTTTATGTATCCGGCCCATTCGTTTCGTATTCTGCCCACCGCTGTGAGGGTTCTTCTCCCTCGGTAAATGAGCTACTTCTGGAGCACCGCCCTCAATCTGTTGAATTCCTGGGTCATGGAATCCAGCAGGGCATAATACCTGATTTGATTCTCTGCCAGGTTCGCCGACTCCGTGTCAATATCCACGTTATTCCCGTCCAGACGGTAGCTTAAGCCGGCATAATCCGTATAGACACCGGCCTCCAATCGGTTCAGATTTACCTTCCCGACCCGCTTATCTAAGGAATCATCCCCTACCAGAGCAGTCATCAGATATGACTCAAATTGGACATCCTTACGCTTATATCCGGGAGTATCCACATTAGCGATATTATTATTGATAACCTCATTCCGTTTCCAGCTGGCATCTGCCGCTTTATCCAGTACGTTGATGTAGTTAAATGCGTTAGATCCTATCATATACGCACTCCTTTCCTTATACCAATATTATAATTAATATTTTCAAAAACACAAGATATATTTGAAAATTTAGTAGAATAATACTACACCTTGTATTTTCATGTAAGACAGGAAAATATTATAAAATATTATGTAATCGCGGTGTTGTATCCTTCCCGGTGTCGGTACGGTCAGCATTTACCGGACATATACGCAAGAAAAGGATCTATGGGGGTCTCCCACAAATCCTTTTGTTATCAGTCAATCCATTAACTATTCATGTTTTTCAGTTCTTCGAACACCACATCATTCAGTACCTTGATGTAGGTTCCCTTCATGCCCGAGGACCGGGATTCGATGACTCCGGCACTTTCAAATTTTCGCAGTGCATTTACAATAACAGATCTGGTAATGCCGACTCTATCAGCAATCTTACTGGCTACCAGAATTCCTTCATTTCCTCTAAGCTCCTCGAAGATGTGGGTAATTGCTTCCAGCTCCGAGAAGGATAAGGTACTGATGGCAGATTTGACAATCTGGACCTTTCTATTCTCCTCTGCGTTCTCTTCATTTACCGATCTCATCATCTCAAGTCCTACTACGGTTGTGCCGTACTCACTTAAGATAATATCATCAATGGTATAGGGAGCTCCGGTCTTATAGATGAACAGAGTGCCTAATCTTTCCCCGGCAATATCAATCGGTGTAATAATCGCTTGATATGTATTGATCTGATCAAATTCAAAGCCCAGTGTTCCAAGATTTACATTTTCTTTGGTGGATAGTATATTCAGGAGTCTCTCATTCAGTAAGGTATCTATATACCTTCCAACCACATCCTTAATCAGCTCTTTGATTTCTATGATGTCAGTACGGTTTTTTACACCCAGGACCTTTCCCTTACGGCTAATTACCAAAACATTGGATTCCAGTATCTCACTTAAAACAACACAGATGTCATTGAATACTACCTTATGAGAATTATTATTATGCAGTAAGTTGTTAATCTTTCTTGTCTTATCCAATAACTGAACACTCATGAAATAAATCCTCCAAAAAATTCTGACTTTTCCTCCCCACCCGATCACAGGTCTGAGAAGGAATAAGGTAATACAATTAGAAGTATTTTCTAATTGTATTACCTTTCCCATTTTAGCACATATTATTTTGAAAAACAATACTTATTTCTTATTTTTGACACTCTTTTTCAGTAGTTTCTCATATTTTGCATTTAATTTTTTAATTATTTCTGCAATATACTATATTTAGCAAGCATTTGTCACAAAGAGTACCTTCCGCCACAAGATAGGGGGGATACTTACTTCTCAGACATTACATATCCGCACTTTTCATCATTGCAGACAAGCTTATTCCCTTTCTCCAGAAGAACACCGCCGCATTTTTTGCACTTGATTGTGGAGGGCTTCTGCCAGGACATGAAGGTGCAATCCGGATTATTAATGCAGCCATAATACTTACGGCCCTTTTTCGTCTTGCGTACTACGACATCACCGTTGCAGATAGGGCAGGCAACTCCGATTTTCTCCAAATAGGGCTTTGTGTTCTTACAGTCAGGGAAGCCGGGGCAGGCGAGGAATTTTCCATGGGGACCGTATTTGATCACCATATTTCTACCGCACATCTCACAGATTTCCTCGGTTACCTCATCCTCAATCTGTATCTTATCCAGCTCCTCATTCGCGTGAGTCACTGCCTCCTCGAGGTCCGGGTAGAAATTCTTCACCACAGTCTTCCAGGCTACGGTGCCATCCTCTACACAGTCTAAGAGGGATTCTAAATTGGCTGTAAAATTCACATCTACAATGCTGGGAAAGGCACATTTCATGATATTGTTTACCGCTTCCCCCAGTTCTGTTACATAGAGATTCTTATTTTCCTTCGCTACATATCTTCTTGCAATGATGGTGGTTATCGTCGGTGCATAGGTACTCGGTCTACCGATTCCCAGCTCCTCCAGGGTTTTTACCAGGGAGGCCTCTGTATAGTGGGCGGGAGGCTGAGTAAAGTGCTGACTCTTACGAAGCTCTGCCAGAGTTAGGACATCACCTTCCTGTAAGGCCTCAAATACTGCCCCCGTCTCCTCATCCTCATCCTCCGGATTATAGACACTCATAAAGCCCTCGAAAACCAGTCTGGAGGTGGCGGTGGAGAAACGATGATCATTTCCTTCTATTTTAATTGTTGTTGTTTCATATTTTGCAGGCTGCATGCGGCTGGCTACAAACCTCTTCCAGATCAGCTGATAGAGCCTGTATTGGTCACGGCTTAGGGAATCCTTCAGGGTGGAGGGTTCAAACTCCACGTAGGTGGGACGAATCGCCTCATGGGCGTCCTGGATCTTCTTGCCCGTACGGCCCAGATTCTCCTCTGTAGCTACGGATGCAGCTCCATAACGCTCCATTACAAATTGCTTTGCGGCAACATCGGCTTCATCACTGATTCTGATTGAGTCCGTTCGCAGATAGGTAATCAGACCAACTGTTCCATGACCCTTAATATCAATTCCCTCATAGAGCTGCTGTGCCAGCTGCATCGTCTTCTGCGTGGAAAAATTTAATGTCTTGGCAGCCTCCTGCTGAAGGGTACTGGTGGTAAAGGGAAGCGGCTGTTTTCTGATCCTCTCGCTTTTCTTGATTTCCTTTACTATAAACTTGGCATTTGTAAGCTGCTGCAGAATCTCATTCATTTCCTCTTCTGTTCGTATTACTGTCTTGGAACCCTTACTACCATGATACCTTGCCACCAGGGGACGCTTCTTAGCTCCCAGAGCAAACTCCGCCTCCAGATTCCAGTATTCCTCCGGTACAAAGGAATTGATCTCCTCTTCCCTGTCACAGATAATTCGTAAGGCAACCGACTGTACTCTGCCGGCGCTTAATCCTCTTTTCACCTTGTTCCAGAGAAGCGGACTGATCATATAGCCCACCATACGGTCCAGTATTCTTCTGGCCTGCTGTGCATCCACCAGATCCATATCGACCTCTCTGGCTTGCTTAATAGAGGCTTTTACGGCGTTTTTGGTAATTTCATTGAAGGAAATTCTGCTGGATTCCTTCTCCTCCAGCTTCAGGGTCTGAGCCAGATGCCAGGAAATCGCCTCTCCTTCCCGGTCTGGGTCCGTTGCGAGATAAACACGATCCGCTTTTTTTACTTCCTTACGAAGCTTCGCCAGCAGATCTCCTTTTCCTCTGATTGTAATATACTTCGGTTCAAAGTCATGAACCGTATCAATACCCAGCTGGCTCTTGGGTAAGTCCCTGACATGCCCATTGGAGGCGAGCACCTCATAGTTGTTTCCCAAAAACTTCTTTATGGTCTTTGCCTTAGCCGGCGATTCAACAATTACAAGATATCGTGGCATAGAATTACTTCCCTCTTTCTATGTGTATCATTCCTTATGGAGAGGTTATATTTTAAGTATTAACCCGTAACACATGCTTGTTATGATCCATTTTTGTTCAAAGTCTAAACTAGCATACACTATTTTTCCAAGTGATTCAAGCGAAATATTAGATTCAATGATCGAAGGATAGCCCAAAGACGGGCTTCCTATGAGATTTCCGGTAGCTGAACTCATTCTACTCCTTCATGCTAAGAAATCAATGCATGCTATTGTACCACTCATAGGCTTGCTACATATGATTTATATTATACTGTTAAGGAAAAAATTCATCCATCTGATTAACAGCTGCTATGTTGTTATACACTATGTAAGGAAGACTGTCAATAGCTGT
>JAEYRK010000089.1 GCA_023435645.1 Bacillota bacterium | reverse complement strand
GCGATAAATAAGGAAACTCGACCACCGGACCAAATTCTTGTGAATATATCACGGCCTAAGGTGTCCGTTCCAAATATATGCAGATGACCATCCTCTGCATCCCTTGTAAACATAGGAGCATCGGTATGATCGTAATGCTGTTCACTGATGGTATAAGGGGATACGATTGGCACTATAATGGACATCACTGCGATGAATAATATAATTGCCAGACAAACCATCGCCACCTTATTCTTTTTGAGTCTGTGCATCGCATCCTTCCAATAGCTGATGCTCGGCCTGGATAAGCCTTCACTTTCAGCGGTGTTACTGCCGACCCAATCAAACATATTCTTCTCTATCTTCTTGTCCATCGTATCACTCCTTTACTTCCGTCAGTTTAACACGGGGATCAATGAAACCATAAGCCAGATCAACGAGCAGGCTGGCGATAATCAGAAAGGCACCAAAGAATAAGGTGATCCCTGAAATCATCGTATAATCCTGAACCTTAATGCTGTTAACGAAGAACTTACCCATTCCGGGGATAGAGAATATATTCTCAACTACGAAAGCACCGGTTAGTACGGTAGCTGCGATCGGTCCCAGTACGGTAACAACCGGCATGATCGCGTTCCTGACTGCATGCTTCCAGACAATTTTCTTCTGTGATAATCCCTTTGATTTCGCTGTCTTGATGTAATCCTGGCCTAAAACATCCAGCATACTGGTTCTCATCAATCTGGAGATTGTCGCCATGGAACCGAAGCTAAGGGCAAAGGCAGGCAATATCTTACTGGAAAATGTAGACCAGCCTGTGATGGGAAATATTCTGACACCGGTGAGCTGGAATAGCTGAAGTCCCAGAACATACTGGAGGATAGAGCCGACGATAAAGCTGGGAACGGATACACCGATGATAGCAATCAGCATCGTTAGGGTATCCCACACAGTACCTCTCTTTACGGCAGCTACGATTCCTAAAAATACACCCATAATGGTAGCAAATATCAAGGCACGTATTCCCAAATCAAAGGAAAACGGAAATGCTTGAAAAATAATATCTGTAACTGGACGGTTATTGTAATGCATGGAGATACCCAAATCCCCCTTTAAGACATTACCAACATACATGAAAAACTGTTCTATAACCGGTTTATCGAGACCATATTTCGCATTCAATGCTTTCAGGGTGGTCTCCGGAATAGCCTTCTCACCGATAAAAGGATCTCCGGGCAGAAGACGCATCATGAAGAATGTGATTGCACATAAAACAAATAACGTTAATACTGCGTATACTAAGCGTTTTAAAATATACTTAAACACATGCAATCCTCCTTTCTGTTATTCTAATCATTTGTCGCTTAAGGACAATGTTTCCCTTTAGAATTGTTATCCTATATTGCTTTTGTTCCTTTGAAAAGTAATATAGGACGACAATTCTATCAGTATTCCTTTGACCTTTTGTTCATCCTTAAATACCGTAACATTATACTATATAATAACACGTTTGTCGTGCTTTTTTTCGAGATTTTTCGTAAGGGAATTAATGGGGCGTCAACTTTACAAAATTATGGTGCGGGTTGCATTTTTACAGCCCGCACCAATTTTGATGAATCTGTTAGCAGCAGCTCTTACTTTGCTAATTTAACATATCTGTAGTTCATATCCTGGAATGCAGTTCTAATCACGCCAGAATCAATCTTTCCGCTATATACATATTCTCTGGATCTCCAGTAAATAGGTCCAACAGGAAGATCTTCTAATAATAACTTCTCAAGCTCTACTAAATAACCGAAACGGGTCTTAGCGTTAAGCTCTGTACGAATCTTATTCAGTAACTCATCATATTGAGGGTTGGAATAGCTCACATGGTTGTTACCACCATTTGTCTCGAACATATCCAGGAAGGTCATAGGATCATTGTAGTCAGGACCCCAGCCAGCAAATACCATGGAGAAATCCTTATTGGACATTCTCTCAAGTCTGCTCTTGAAAGGCATGGGTTCAACCTTCATGTCAATACCAAGGTTTGTCTTTAACTGCTCCTGAACAAAGGTTGCAAATAATACAGCTCTATCGCTATCATCACTGAGCATAGTAAGCTCAATACTGCTTACACCAAGCTCTGATAATGCGGTGTTATATAATTCCTGTGCCTTAGCTTTATCAAAGGCAGGAATGATATTGCCAACCTCTTCATAGAACTTCTTATCTAAGCCATTGACTACAGGTGCAGTAAAGGAGGTAGCCGGCTTAGATTCATTCTTAATAATTGCATCTACGAAGGCCTGCTTATCAATTGCATAGGTCAGTGCCGTACGAAGGTTCTTGTTCTTCAGATAAGGATCTACTAAGTTATACTCTAAGTACCAAGATGAACCGTCATCATAGGTATTAACAGGATAGTTCTCAGTTCTGAGAGCCTTCGCCTGATCACCGGTAAGACCAATCATATCAACCTCACCCGCCTTAAATGCATTTAAGCTGGCGTTAGAGTCATTAATCATAACCATGACAATCTTATCAAGATTTATTTTCTTTGCATCCGGGTAATCAGCATTTTTCTCAAGAATAATCTTGCTCTCATGCTCCCAGGAGGTCATCTTGAAGGGGCCGTTATATACCATCTTATCAGCATCGGTACCATAAGCCTCGCCAAACTCCTTGTATGCCTTCTCGTTCACAGGAGCGAATACACCAAAGGCTAACTGGGAAAGGAAATAGGAAGTAGGATTCTCAAGAGTTACAGTTAACTTATAGTCGCCGTCAGCCTTGAAGCCAAGCTGGTCAGCACCAACCTCACCATTGTTGAAGGCAGCACCGTTCTTGAATACATATCCGAAATATGCATAATCAGATGCAAATGCAGGATCTAAAAGAGAGGTCCAAGCAAATACGAAGTCATGGGCAGTAACGGGCTCACCGTTGGACCACTTCATATCCTCACGAAGGTTGAAGGTATAAACCAAACCATCGTCACTCACCTTGTAATCCTTTGCAACACCAGGGATGGGGTTGTCATTCTCGTCCAGCATCATGAGGTTATCAACAACATGACGAAGTACGGAGAAGGAAACGGTATCTGTCATAGTAACAGAAAACATATCCGGGGGCTCAGAAGCAATATTTACAGTGATTGCGTTTTTGTCCAAAGTACCGGGGTAAGCGCTTCTGTCTTCTTTACCGGATTCTTTTTTGCCGCAGCCTGCCAGAGCTACTACTGCCATGGCAAGGACTAAGAGAACGGCTAGAAATTTCTTTAATTTCATAAATAATTCTCCTCCTTTTTGTACATAAAAAGGAAGTATATTTTCCATACACTTCCTTAGTATATATGATAAAGCTATCATAATACAAAATCGCGAAATAGTCAAGATAATAACTATAACCATTATGATACAAATTATTCATTTTCTGTAAACTTATATTTCTTCTTCTTTTTACATAAAGATAAACCCACCTCGCTTATCCTCTGTTCACGGAGCACATACCTTTTTTATGGATAAAGCATACCTGTCTGAAGCTTCGCAATTAGCTATAATTCCATCATAGCCAATCACAAAATGACCCTCCAGACATATAATGTGGCATACAGAAAAAAAGTAAAATAAGTCATGAAGCTTTTTCTGTAGGCCTATACGGCAGACATATCCTTATGGATTGCCAGCCATAGAGGCGCAGATCATGCCTTGCGCTTGGAGGTATTCTTATGTCCCCTCTATTTGATATCGGTATATTCGGCGGAGACCAAAGGCAGGTATATATGGCCACTTCCTTCCTGGCCAAGGGGTATCGTGTTACCACCTACAGCCTGTCTGAGGAGATAAATGACTATGTAGACAGGCACTCTTTGGCTGTCACTGAACTGAACCATTATCAGGCCCATACCTTAAGTGAGCTATTTGATCATAGCCGGGTTCTGATCGGACCGATTCCCATGACAAGGGATCAGGTGAATATCACCTCAAGGAACACTCCTTCGGATCTTACAATTGCCCATGTGGCATATCTGCTGAGAGAGAATCAAATTCTGATTGGCGGGGCAATTCCCGCTCCGTTGGCGGATCTCTGCAGCTCCAGGCACATTCCGAGCTATGATTTGATGGAGGATGAGAAGATAACCATCCTGAATGCGATTGCTACCGCTGAAGGTTCTATCATGGAGGCCATTCGGGAAAGCGACCGAAATCTTCATGGGAGCAGCTGCCTGGTATTAGGGTATGGACGCTGTGCAAAGGTTTTGGCACATAAGCTGCAGGCAATGGATGCTTATGTAACAGTAGCCGCCAGAAGCAGGGATGCGCTTGCCTATGCGACTGCGGCAGGTCATAATGCGATTCCAATTTCTACTATGAGCAGCATTCTTCCCTCCTTCCATTTTATATTCAATACCATTCCGGCTCTGATATTGGATCAGAATCACTTAGCTCTCGTTCAACCCCATGCTGTAATCATCGATATTTCCTCAGCACCGGGAGGAGTTGATTTTAATTATGCCGCTTCTATGAAGCTACATGCGAAGCTTTGTTTGGGTCTTCCCGGAAAAATAGCCCCAAGGACTTCCTCTGACATACTAGTTACTGAAATAATTGCATTCCTGAATGAAAGAAGTGATTAAATGACCCTTCGTGATAAACATGTGGCAATTGCCCTAACCGGATCATTTTGTACCTTTGATAGAGTATTTACTGAATTTGATAAGCTGGTTGAGGAGGGAGCCAGTCTATACCCCATCTTCTCCATACCCTCCTCCACCTATGATACCCGATTTGGTAAAGCAGAGGAATGGCTCACCCGAGCGGAGAAAATCTCTGGTAAACCACCGGTTACTACCATTATCGAATCCGAAAAATTCGGACCGAGCAATTTGCTTGATGTCCTTATCATAGCACCCTGCACCGGTAACACCATGGCAAAGCTTGCTTACGGCATTACTGACTCCCCCGTCCTTATGGCAGCTAAGGGGCATCTAAGAAATCATAAGCCCGTGGTTCTGGCTATCTCAACCAATGATGCCCTGGGTGCAAATATGAAGAACTTAGGATTATTAATGAACACAAAGAATATCTATTTCGTTCCCTACGGGCAGGATAATTATAAGTCTAAGCCCTATTCCATGGTGGCTCATTTTGACTTAATGTATCCTACAATTCTGGAGGCCCTGCAGGGGAAGCAGCTTCAGCCCGTCCTCCTTGGCCCAAAATAATGGTCTCTCCATAAGGAAGCGCCATTCCCATCAGAAAGCAAAGGTGCTTTTCATCCAGCTCACGGATAAGGCTACTCAATCCGGGAGACACGGATTGCGGGCACCTTTTTCAATTCTATTCTATCCTTTCAAGAGGTGGTTCTTATGTGTGGCATTGCCGGTTTCAGCAATCCTATGGCTGATTATACGAAGGATTATGGCAAATGGCAAAAGATATTGGACAAAATGAAGCAGGCTCTATCCCATAGAGGTCCTGATGATGCAGGGGATTTTCTGATTCCCCAGACCGGCTTTGCCCATACCAGACTCTCCATCATAGACTTAAGCCGTGGACATCAGCCCATGACAAAGGAGAAATCCGGAAACTCCTATACCATCATTTATAACGGAGAAATCTACAATACGGCAGAGCTTCGGGATAATCTGATCCGAATGGGGTATTACTTTAAGACCCATACGGATACGGAGGTAATCCTGACCGGTTATATGGCCTTCGGAGCAGAGTTTGTAAAGGAGCTGAACGGTATCTTTTCCTTTGCCATCTGGGACGACAACAGCAAACGCTTGCTCCTGTACAGAGATCGCCTTGGTGTGAAGCCCCTGTTTTATACCATGCTCGAGGATACACTGGTATTTGCCTCTGAAATCAAGGCCTTGCTCTTATATCCCGGCTTTCAGCCGAGGGTGGATACCGCCGGTCTGTGTGAGGTACTGGCACTGGGTCCGGCCAAATCTAATGGAACCGGTATCTTCAAGGATGTCTTTGAGGTGCTTCCCGGCCATTATCTGCTATATGACAGGAATGGGAAGAAGGAATATCCATATTGGAAGCTGGTCAGTGAGCCCCATACGGATACCTACGAAAAAACAGTGGAGAAGACCTCCTTCCTGATCTATGATTCAGTAAAACGACAAATGATATCCGATATTCCTATCTGTACCTTTCTGTCCGGAGGTGTGGATTCCAGTCTGGTTACAGCCATCTGTGCTAAGGAATTACGTAGCCTCGGGAAACAGATAGAGACCTATTCCTTCGATTTTGTAGAAAATGATAAACATTTTAAATCAAACTCCTTTCAGCCCTCCATGGACCGGCCCTATGTGGATATCATGGTAGAGCATGTAGGAAGCAAGCATACTTACTTAGAATGCAATAACGAAGACCTGGCGGATAAGCTCTATGAGGCAGTAGATGCCAGAGACCTACCCAATATGGCAGATGTAGAATCCTCCCTGCTTTATTTCTGCGGCAGGGTGGCGGAGAAAACAAAGGTTGCCTTGACCGGGGAATGTGCGGATGAAATCTTTGGCGGCTACCCCTGGTTTCATCGCCCGGAGAGCTTGGCACAGAATACCTTCCCCTGGTCCATGAATATGGATACGAGAAAGCTCATGCTATCCGATGATTTTCTGTCAAAGGCAGATTTGGATGGTTATGTTCAGGGAGCCTACTTAAAATCCATTGCGGAAACTCCAAGGCTTGCAGGGGAGAGTCTAACAGAAGCCCGTCGAAGGGAAATCTCCTATCTTAATCTGAAATGGTTCATGGTCACATTACTGGACCGGATGGATCGCTGCAGCATGTACTCCGGACTCGAAGCAAGGGTTCCCTTCGCAGACCACCGGATCGTCGAATACCTATGGAATGTACCCTGGGAGATGAAATCACCGAAGGGTGTGGTGAAAGGATTATTGAGGGAAGCCGGACGGGGTCTGATCCCGGAAGAAATTCTGTTCCGCAAAAAAAGCCCCTATCCCAAGACCTATCATCCGGACTATGAACGGATGCTTGGCAACCGACTGCTGGAGGTCCTGAATGATTCCAATGCCCCGATCCGTCCCCTCATTGATATCAGGAAGGTGAAGAACTTCCTTACTGCTCCCTCCGACTACGGTAAGCCCTGGTATGGACAGCTGATGGCAGCCCCCCAGCTGATTGCATACCTGCTACAGATCAATTACTGGCTGGAAAAATATCATATCGCGCTGATCTAGACAAGGTCTATGACCTGCCTTAAAGCTTAAACTATGGGCATCATACGGCGCCCCCTGTCTACTCATTGCTTCTATAATTTAACATGAATCAGCGGCGCCCGAGAAGGCTTGACATTGCAACCGTGTGAGAACGTGTCTTGTAAAGCAAAAAGGGCGCCGAACATTCATCCGGCAGCCCTAAGCTTACTATGCGTTTTTCTCTGTATTAGGCTTCTCAATCTCTACGATTGCGCTCTTCTTCATCGGAATACGGCAGTTCTTATTATTTCCGAATTCAACGATCACGATTTCATCCATAACATCAATGACAACTCCATAAAAGCCACTGGATGTCAGTACGGAGTCTCCTGCTGCCACGGTTGATAGCATGGCCTGCATCTGTTTCTGCTGCTTTTTCTGCGGGCGGATCAACATAAAATACAGTAAAAGTCCTAAGATACCAATCTGTATGATGATCACCGTCCAACCGCCTGTACCGGCAGTACCGGTTTCAGCAGCTGCTGCACCATCTCCTGCTAAAAGTGTTAATAAATTCATACATAAACCTCCTACATTTATTTTTTATTTATCATCGCTCTTTAAAAAGCCATCGAGTTTTCTCTTCTTATAATCCTGATAGCGCTTTTCCCTGATTGCTTCTCTGATTTCCTCCATCATATGATTGTAGAAATAAAGATTATGGAGTACCAATAGCCGCATGCCCAGCATCTCCTTTGCCTTTAAGAGATGTCTGATATAAGCCCTGCTATAGTGTGAGCAGGCCGGACAAGCGCAGCCCTCTTCAATCGGTCTCTCATCCAGCTCATACTTCGCATTCAGGAGATTCCTTTTTCCCTCGCTTGTATAAGCATGTCCATGCCTTCCGTTTCTTGACGGATAGACACAGTCAAAGAAATCCACGCCACGGTCCACGGCTTCCAGGATATTCGCCGGGGTACCGACTCCCATCAGATATACCGGCTTATCCAAGGGAAGATAGGGAACCGTTTCTTCCAGGATTCGATACATCTCACTATGGGTCTCACCGACCGCCAGACCTCCCAGAGCATAACCGTCCAGATCAAACTCCCTAATTCGCTTGGCATGCTCAATCCGGATATCCTCAAAGGTACCTCCCTGGTTAATCCCAAACAGCAGCTGTTGCTTATTGATTGTGTCCTCCAAGCTGTTCAGCCGTTTCAGCTCCGTCTGACAACGAAGCAGCCAACGGGTGGTCCGATCCACAGAGGCCTGCATATATTCCCGTGTGGCCGGATGTGGGGGACATTCGTCAAAGGCCATCGCTATGGTCGATGCCAGATTGGATTGAATCTGCATACTTTCCTCGGGTCCCATGAAGATTTTTCTTCCATCGATATGGGAGCTGAAGTAAACACCCTCTTCCTTAATCTTACGAAGACTCGACAGAGAAAACACCTGGAAACCTCCGGAATCGGTCAGAATTGGTTTATCCCAAACCATGAATTTGTGAAGACCGCCCAACTGCTTAATTACCTGATCTCCGGGTCTTACATGAAGATGATAGGTATTGGACAGCTCCACCTGTGTACCTATTCCATTTAGATCCATTGTGGAAACAGCACCCTTGATCGCCGCTACTGTTCCTACATTCATAAATACCGGAGTCTGTATCGTTCCGTGTACGGTTACGAATTCACCACTCTTGGCACTCCCATCCTGTGCAATCAATCTGTACATGATTCAGCCTGCTTTCCTTCTATTGCATCTTTATCCTAGACATGCCCTCTGTTGTATATTATTACCGAACCTCCGGATTAATAACATTACAAGTATAACCTTAATATCCTACATTTTCAACTAAAAATTCTATAAACACGATAAACTCCTGTTCTCTAAGCTCAATTTGTCAGCTTATATCCTCTTTTCCTACCTATATATAGAAATTTATTGCATTATTTTGTCGCTATTGATAAAATGTATATAAATGGGCTTTCTTAACACCATTGTAAAAATTACGGAGGTCATGGGTCATGTCAATCAAGAAGTCCTTACGAATTTTTTTGATCTTATCATCAATATTGCCTATTATTCTCATGTCCGTAATCTTGCAGGGTCTGATCAATCGAAAGCTGATTGAGGTTCAGACGGATCATCTGAAAACTATGGCAGAGGCTCATCGCAGTGGGTTAGAAGAGTTGATCGGAACCCGGAAGACAGAGCTCTCCCTTCTCTCCCTTCAGAATGAGCTTCAGGAGCTTGCTCTACAGTCCAACCGCTCTGAAGTACCCTCCTCCTCAGAGGAGATCAATCGTATTTTGTTCACCCGTAAGGAAAACTACCACTTTTATGAGCAAATCACCTTCTATGATACGAACAGAAGGGTCATTGCCAGTTCAGATCCCGAACTAATCGGCAGGAGTGATCATGAGAGTCTTACTCTTTCCTACCTGTCAGCTACCAGAAATTATGCAGTTGGGGTCAGTGGTGTGAAATCCAGCCCGATAGGAAATAGTGTCCGCCATACCATCGAAATCGGATGTCAGGTATATGAAAACAGCTTAGGCCCAAGGGATCCCATCGGATATATTGTAAGTACCATAAACCTCTCCTATTTCCAAAAATTCATGGACTCCATCACGATTGGTAAAACCGGAGGAGGCATCCTCCTGGATCAGGACGGAACTATCCTGTATCATCATGAGAAAAACTTAATCGGGAATCCGATTCAAATCGAGCGGATGGCCGAGTTGGTAAAGAGTTATAATAAGGGTATGATTCCCGTTAGCGGAATCATTCAGCTATATGACGGAGATCATGAGCTTGCCAACGGTTATTGTATTATACCAGAGTTCGATTGGGTATTAGTCGTAAAGCAAAATGTATCAGAGCTGTTATCCGTCACCAGCATCATCCTGTCCCTGCTGATTTACCTATGTGCCGCACTGTTAATCATCATTATTCTCAGTGCACATTTCCTGACCAAGACCTTAACAGCACCGATCATCGCTTTAAGGGATGCCATGAGGAAGGCTTCGGACGGTGATCTGAATGTTCAATCCGATATCAAAAGTAAAAATGAGCTTGGTGAGCTATCCAAGAATTTCAATAAAATGCTACATATCATTAAGACAAATTACGAGGATCTCTCCTCCATGCATGAAGAGCTTCTCGCTAATGAAGAGCAGCTTCGTACCAATTATGACCATATAGAGTATCTGGCCTATCACGATACCTTAACAAATCTTCCAAATAAGCTGGCATTTTTGGATTATGTCAATGCCGCCCTGGTCGAATCCCCTTCCACAAAGAAATCCCATGCGGTTTATTTCGTGGACCTGGACAATTTTAAAACAATCAACGATACCCTGGGGCATGAATATGGTGATTCCCTGCTGGTGAAAACTGCACAGGTACTGGACTCCGTCATCGGTGAAAACGATATGTTGGCCAGGGCCGGCGGTGATGAATTCTTGATTTTCAAGGAAGGAGTCTCAGCTCAGGAGGAAGCCACCGAGTTTGCCGCTAAAATTATTGAATGCTTCCGCACCCCGTTGGAATTGAACGGTGAAATCGTTTATGTATCCATGAGCATCGGCATTGCTGTATTTCCACAGAACGGCTTATCCCCCAATGCGCTCATCAAAAATGCCGATATCGCAATGTATAAATCAAAGGATACCGGCAAAAATAAGTTCACTCTGTTTGATGCCAAAATGGAGGATGAATTAAATCGAAACACCTTAATCATTGAAGTACTTCGTAATGCGATTGATCATAGGGATATCTATATCCAGTACCAGCCTCTGTTTGAGCTGTCCACGGACTCTGTCATCGGTTTCGAAGCCCTGATGAGAATCCGCAATGACCGTCTGGGTTACCTGACACCGGAGGAGTTCATCCCGATCGCTGAGGAAAGCGGCTTGATTATTGAGCTCAGCTCCTGGCTTCTCAGAGAAGCCTGTCTCTTTAATAAGGAAATGATTGCTTTGGGTATCCCTCCCCGTCCCGTTTCTGTGAACATCTCGTCCGTACAGATCAATCGTCCGGGCTTCACAGCAATGCTGTCTGAGATTCTAAAGGAAACAGGACTCCCGCCCAGATATCTGGAGCTGGAGATTACAGAAAGTACCCTGGTGGCTTCCATTATGGATGCAACTACGCTTCTGACCTCCCTGCAGGAAATCGGCGTCGGAATCTCTCTGGATGATTTTGGTACCGGTTATTCCTCCTTAAATTACCTTACGAAAATGCCAATCAATACCTTAAAGATCGATAAATCCTTTATTGACAATATCTGTACCAGTGAGAAGGATTCCAGCATAGCTGAATCTATTATCCAGCTGGCTCACAGTCTGGAGATAAAGGTGGTTGCCGAAGGCGTTGAGCACAAGGAACAGCTGAAGCTGTTGGAGTCCATGCATTGCGACTTCATCCAGGGCTATATCTTCAGCGGTCCCCTGCATGCACCGGAGCTGGTAGACTTAATCAGGAAGGTATAAGGGTATAAGGGGATAAGGGTAAGTCTGCGAAGCAAGGGAGTATCATACCCGTACGGCCAGAGCATTGATTAATTCTTCATTTGATGGAGCATTGGGATCCCTCCCTATGGTTTCCGGTAAATAAACCGCCAAAAGCTGGAACACCACAGCAATATTTAGAGCAGAGGCAGTGAAGGGTCTATATTCCACTTTAATACCCTTTCCATCCGCTAAGCTATGACTGCTTGCATCAATGACCAATAGCCTGCCGGAAACCTCCGAGAGATATTCATTGATTTTGACCATATCCTCATAACCGCATTCCTCGGTCAAAATTGTGATGACATTACTGTTTTTTGAAATAACACGGTGGATACCATGAGAGAACTCACCTACATCACTAACGGATGCCGGAATACATAAGGTCTCCATCAGCTTCAGCATTCCCTCCTCGGCTGTTCCGTAATTCTTTCCATAGCCAACCACTAGAAAGTGCTGTATTGTGCTCCAGTCTCTATGAGCGTTTAGCCATTCCAGAGTCCGTTCGATGGTGACAGGAATGTCCTTAATGCTATCCACAATCTCCTTCCGATATGCTTCATATGCAGAATCAGGTAAGCTTTTTTTCACTTTTCCTATTTCTAAGGCAATCAGCCATAGCAGCACCAAGGAATTACTATAGCCCTTGGTTTTCGCATTACAGTCCTCCAGACCGCAGAGAAAATTCATATAGTAATCTCCCAGCGTATGGACCGGAGTATCTCTTCGTTCCGTTATGGTTAAAACAGTATAGCCCAGTTCCTTCACAGCTTTGATTGCCCGTATGGTACTGCTGCTGGTCCCGGTTTGAGAGACCGCAATCACCAAAGAATTATCCTTGTCACCGCACATATTTGAGCAATTGCCCAGCAGGTGATAAGGAGTCATCAGCTTAACCTCAACCTCGGCAACCGTTTCAAATAAACCTGCTGAGGTTTTTGCAATATTTAGGGAGCTTCCGGAAGCTACAAATATCACTCTTTTTAATTCAGAAAGCTCATATTTCATACAAAACTCTGCCACCTGGCTGCTTTCCAGCAGTGTATTCAAGGTCGTTTCTTCTTCATATATGTAGTTCCACATAACACTTTTTTGCATGATAACCCTGCCTTTCTATCACCTGTACAATACCTTCCTCAGGTGAAAGCTCTTTTTATTCCTGAAGCGATAGCTTAGCTAATTGTAGACACCCGATAATTCCCTGATCATGGTTCAGGGAAGCAGGTACAATATAATGCTCAAGCTCCGCCAGCTGACGGGTATGAATATATCCTCCGGCTAGTGTCTTCACCTTTTCACGAATGAGGGGAAACAGCTGTCTCTGCTTCATTACTCCGCCCCCAAGGATAATGATTTCCGGGGATAGCACCATGATATAATTCACAATGGCCTGTGCAATATAGTAGCTTTCCAGCTCCCATACCTCCTCACAGCCGGCCAGCTCCTCTGCTTTTTTGCCCCAGCGCTTTTGAAGGGCCGTTCCTGCTGCCAGGTCCTCAAAGCAGTTCCTATGATAATGACAATTCCCGTTGTAATGATCCGTCGGATGTTTCATCAGATAGATATGACCTGCTTCCGGATGGAGCATTCCGTGGAGCAGCTTACCATGAACGAATATCCCTGCACCAATTCCTGTTCCGATCGTTATATAAAGAACCGGATCATAGGCTCCTGCGCAGCCCTTTGTGACCTCACCAAGGCAGGCTGCATTCACATCCGTATCCAGGCCGATCGGAAGCTTAAGGCTTTCAATGAGCCTTCGTCTTAACGGGTAATGTCTCCATTCCAGTTTTGTAGAATCCAAAATACATCCATAGCTCTTTGAGCTTTGTTTCAGGTCAATCGGCCCAAAGGCACCGACTCCAAGCGCAGCGATCCCCCTATCCTTAAAAAACCGGATGATTTGGGGCATGGTATTCTCCGGATCGGTTGTGGGTATCATAATCTTATCCAGTATGTGAAGGTTCTCGTCACCGATTGCACATACCATCTTCGTTCCGCCTGCCTCTAATGCACCAAATACCATTGTGATTCCTCCAAAGCGGATAGCTTATCTGAATAATCCATATTTTTCTGCACTCTCTCTTAATGTAAGGTTATGGATATCAAATTCTACTCCGCTTTGATGATCCAGTCCCAATAGATATGCTCCTACCACCGGTTCAAACTCAGCATCAATGATCTTAGCGCGGGGAGCATATTGCATGATCTCTCTTTCCACAGCCTGTTTTAGAGCCGGGCTCTTGCACTTAAATATACTTCCGGATACCACAACCTCTGATTCCTCCCCCAGAAGCTCCATTCTCCGTAACCCACTCACGATATACTTACCATACTGAGTTCCGAAGCTCTCCCAGATTGAGAGGGCAACACTGTCATTCATAAGGGCTGCCTGCTCCAGAAGAATAGGCAGATATAGATACTGGTCATGACTGATCTTTCCCACCGTTCTCATATGAAGTAAATCATCCACAGTTTCCGCATGAAAATACTCCAGTAGCATCTTAGTGAGTACCGTCGCCTTCTCCAGTCCGATTTCTGAAGCAAATACCTTTTTGAGGCAAGCCTTTCCCAGTCCAAAGCCTCCCTGGAACTCATTCTCGATGTAAAAACCAAGTACAAATTCCTCTTCTTCACTCTTATGAATAGCACAGTTAAGTCCGGATCCGGCACAGATCACGCTTCTGTATTTACTCATTGTCCCTGCTCTCATAGCAATGATACAGTCGTTTTTTACCAGGATGTCCTGGACGCCGGAACACTGACGTAGTTCCTTTGTCAGAAGCTCAGTTTCATAGTCCCAATCAACTCCGGTTAATCCGGCAGCCAGGATACTCACATCCTTCCAAGAAAGACCGCTTTCAGAAAATGCCTGTTGTACCGCTTGAGAAATAGCTCCCATTGCATACGACAAACCGCTTACGGAGTGGCAGGCTCCGTAGCTCTTCCCTGTTCCAAGGAGGTTTCCTTGATAATCTCCGATGATTACATGTGTTTTACTTGAGCCCTGATCAATTCCTAATATATATCCCAAAACCTTTCCTCCTTAGGACTAACCTTTTCTCTTTATAAGTCCAATTCCCATTCTGTTTCGCTGATCTACGCACAGACTGTCGATGATCAGAACGAATGGAATGAAAACTGTGGCAGATAATCTTTATTTGCTTTTAGCAGCTCCGGCAATAGCTGTTCCACCAGTTCATACTGTCTGACAAGAGGATGTGCCAGGAGGGCCAGCTTCGCTTTTCTGACATCTCCCTCTACAGCCGCTTCAACAGCTAACTGCTCATAATTTTTGACTTCACTGATCAGACCCCAGCACATGGAAGGTATCTTGGAAACAGCCAAGGGAGTCACGCCATGGCGATTAACCAGACAGCTGGTTTCTATGACTGCATCCTCCGGAAGGAATTTGACTGCCCCCTGATTAGGAACATTCACCACCATATTCGTATCAATATTATTATAAATTGCATTGATGAAGCCTATGGCCACCTCAGAATATCCACCGCCGCCCCGTTTGCTTAAGGCCTCCGGTTTGCTCACCTGCACTTCGTCTGCATATGCCTCAAATATCTCCTTCTCCAGATGCATTACCTCTTCCCCTCTGGTATACTCTGCCGCTAAAACCTTATTAACCTTTTCTGTCGTTTGGTAATACCATTGCAGATAAGGACTGGGAATCACACCCAATAATTTGATGAGGTCAAGATTTACATTTTTATTCTGCTTCGCTATGGAGAGAAATTCTTCCTCGGTTACCGGTCTTCCATCAATCGTAATATTACTGATGAAATTCATATGGTTTAAACCGACGAAATCATATTGTACCCTACTATGATCTATTCCCATTGCTTCCTTTGCCCACATCTTCGGATAAATTCCTCCGGCGCAGAAGCCTGCTATCCTGGCCTTTGAATACTTGGCGATTGCCTCTGTAATCAAACCGGTTGGATTGGTATAATTCACAATCCAGGCCTCAGGTGAAAGCTCCTCCAGCCGGTGAGCAATTTGCAGCATGACCGGAATTGTACGGAAGGCCTTCAGCATTCCTCCTGCTCCGGTTGTTTCCTGTCCTACCAAGCCATACTTGAGCGGTAGCTTTTCATCCAGTACTCTTTGCTTATTTCCACCGACACGAATTTGTGTGTCGACAAAATCAGTACCGTATAGCGTACGGTCAAGCTCCGTGGTTGATGTAATCAAAACATCAAAGCCTAAGCTTTTCGCGTAGCGCTTACAAAACCCCTCCATGATATTCAGCCGGCTTTCATCAATATCGTATAATGAAATTTCACCTACCGGAAGCTTCTCCCTCTCCTTCGCCAATTCCTCAATCAGCTCTGGTGTATAAGAGCTTCCCGCACCGATGATAGATAATTTAAAGCGGTTCATTCTCAACCCTCCCGTTCCTTTCTCTGTACTACAACAGCATCACTGTTCAAAGCCTTTACATACAGCTCCTTCACAGTACCTTCCACATAAATTTCCTTTCTTTCACCGGCCTCCAGGTCAAAGTAATTATCCGATAGCTTGAGTCCCTTCAGCGCTCCGTCAAGCTTTACAAATCTGGCAAATTTGTCAGAGCTGAGCCCAAGTACCCCTTTGCTGTAATCAGCTGTTATGGTTGCCTTCGGCCAGGCGATCTCCTGGTATTTCCCGAAGTATCTGAGATTGCGCCCACAGATATTCCCCTGGGCCTTAAGATAGAAGCTCCTGGGTCTTCCCGGTATGATCACATTGGGATAATATCTGCCTCCCACCCTAAGCTCTTTCATTTTTTTAACGCTGTTAGGCTCCATATGGATATTCAGCCGGTCCTGATAGATGCTATTTCCAAGGAAATCCCTTACCTCCACCAAAATCGTGTCCTTCAGCTCCTCATTTTGATTATTATGAATCCAAATCCCGGTAAGGGTATCATCAATCTCCTCCAAGGACAGGAGGACCGGTGCAAAGAATCTAGCGGAATAATAATAGGAAGCTTTGGGAATCAGATCGTAATCAATTAAGCTCCAGCTATGCACCGGCATACAGTCATTCAGCTGCCAGATTAATGCTCCTGCGGTTGCAGGGAAATTCCTTCTATAATGCTCCGATGCGAACTTCAAGCCCTCAGCCTGTGTAAACATGCTATAATCAATATATTCCTCCAGGCTATGGGGTTCACCGATATGCTGCTTCATATAATAGAACATCCTACCCAAGCTTTGATCCTTATTCATGTATAGAAAATAGAAGTTATCCATCTGGAGATTTTCACTGCCGATATAGGTTTCAATTGTTTGCCTTGCCGGGGCCCCATGCAGTCCATATTCACTGGCAAACCTTGTGAAATCCTTTTTGTAGTGGGTGTATGGAACATCAGTGAACCAAACATCCCAGTTATGTCTGTCTCCACTTTCCATGCTGTTTGCAGGTCCCTCCTCACTCCAGGGCGAGGTGGGAATATAGCTTCTCGTAGGATCCAGTGTCTTTAACCAAGCGGGAAGCAATTTGTCAAAAAGCTTATTGCCGTACATTTCCCTGGTCAGCCCGATCTTCTCACAGAGCATTGTATTTTCTACATTTCCAACCCAAACCGCAAGGCAGGCATGATTACGGAGTCGAATTGCCACATTGACAATTTCGGTTTTTATATTACTTAAAAAGGCTTCCTCATAATCCGGATATTCACCGCAGACAAACATAAAGTACTGCCATACAAGGATTCCTTCCCGATCACAGGTGTTGTAGAAGACATCCTTCTCATAAATCCCTCCTCCCCAGAGGTTCAGCATGTTCATATTCGCTTCCTTCGCCATATGAATCAGCTTCCTGTAGCGTTCCTCCTCTGCGGTGGATAAGAAATTACTTACCGGTACCCAGTTTGCACCCCTGGCCATGACCGGAACGTCATTTAATTCAAAAAGAAAGCGTTTTTCACTGCCGTCCTCCGAGCGTAACTTAAGCTTCAGCTTTCTTATCCCGTAGTCAAGCATATAAAGGTCAAGGCATTCCTCATCCTGAAGCAGTGAAATCTTAATTTGGTATAAATCAGGTTGTCCCAAATCATAGGTCCACCAGAAGCTGACCTGCTCAAGGGGGATACAAAAAATTGTCTCCTTCGTGTAATACTCCAACACCTCACCCTTCGGCGAGACAATCTCCACCCGGTACTCATAATCCGCCTGTTTCCAAACCGTCGTATCAATCTCAAAATTTAACTGAGCCTTTTTTTCTTCCAATCGGATCTCCGAGGCAATGATATGGACATGGTTGATCCTTGCATTAGCGTAGCGAATCAGACTGACCGGCTTCCACAATCCTATCGTTGCAATTCTTGAGGTCCAGTCCCAACCGTAGTGATAAGCTGCTTTTCTGGCATAGGCCCGCTCCGTGGAGTAATTCGTCCAGAAGCCCTGGGGTAATTCCTTCCGGCTGGCCTGCTTTCCCATAAGATCAAACTCCAGGTATAGGGTATTTCTGCCTGCAGCTAGCAAACCGGTAAGATCAATCGAATGCTCAATAAACATATTGTCCAGATATGCAATTTCCTTCCCGTTCAAAAGGACTGATGCGTAGGTATCCACACCCTCTAATCTTAGCTCCAGTACGTCCCTTCCGTCATAACCCTCCGGTATCATAAGCTCTGTTTTATATACCCAGATCCTCTTCTCTACCCAGAGGCAGTCCATGTCGTTTGTTCTATAGAAGGGATGAGCTATGATATTGTTTTCTATCAGTATGCTGTGGATATCCTTCGGGGTCTGCGTTATGAACCACTGTTCCCGATCATAGTGACCGGAAATCAGAGCCTCCCTCCGGTAATGCTCCGGTTGAAAGCCGCATACCTCCCAACGATCCACCGCATCACTAGTTTTCTGCATTCTATTTCTCCTTTTATTGCATGATTTACTATCTTTGTATGCACAACGATAATGTCAGAAGCTTCGTAATTACCTATATCCTCTGCCGATCTATCACACAGCTGACCTCCGGGATACGAATACGATCCAGATAGGTAAGGGGCTTCTGAGACTCTGCTCTCCATAAAAACAGAACAAGCTCCCCGCTTCTCTGGTTCGCTACCAGAAGATGCTCTTCATCCTCTGTTAAGTTCAAATATCTTGGCCAATCACCGAAGCAAGAGTACTCACCCTTTAAGCTCAAGGTAGCTCCTTCTGTTTCAAAAACTGAGATGGTATTGGCTCCCCTGTTTGGTAGCAGCAGATGGCTGCCATTTTTCGTTAATACTGCGGTACCCGGGTAATTTTCTTTTCCAGTTGCTGTGGCTGCAATCTTCTGTCTAGGCGTCATTGCTCCTGAGCCTTTGTCAAACTCAATGACATAGATCGAACTATCCAGTTCATTGATGCTATAAAGTCTATTACCTAGGGAATCAGCAAGAATTTGTCTGGGTCCCGTGGAGGCAGGAAGCGTCAGCGAGCTGACCGGCTTCATCCTTCCTTCCATAATATCCTCCATTCGAAATGCATCAATTAAGTCCTTCCCCAGATCTACAGCCAATAGCCACTTTCCGTCAAAGGCTATGGTAGTCCCATGAGCATGGGAGCCTTCATTGTCCTCTGAACGGAAGCTGCATTTCACTCTCCGTTCTTTGGTATCAAAGCAGACGATATGCCCACTGCCGTAGCAGGAGGCGAACAGAAGTCCTGTAGCCTGATCATAGCTCAGGTGACAGGCCCCCTGTCCCTCACTGCTCATCTGTCCCTGAGGCCTAATTCCATCAGGGGACAGGGCATAGATACCTATATTGCAGCTACTATTGATTTCATTTGCTATATAGAAGCGTTCATTGCCGTCGGAAATCAGAAAGGAAGGGTGTTTTCCTGCATTGAGCCTATCTGACAGGGACAGCTGCTTTTGATTTATCTGTAATAAAGAGATTCCATAGGGATGCTCTGCGCTTGTATAGCTGCCGGCAATCAGATTAGTGTACTTCATTCCTTATCCTCTTACGGACACGATGACCTCAATCTCCACGGGAATGTTCTGATTGGGCAGGTTATGGGTACCCATTTCTGTTCGCGCATGATACCCTCGTTCCTCCAGTACATCTGCAATCGTATCCGAAAAACCGTTCATTACCTGATCGATATCGTGGAAGCCCTCCGCACAATTCACCAGGCCAAATACCTTAACAAAGCGTTCCACCCGGTCCAGGTTACCAAGGTAATCCTTCAGTGCCCCTAAAATGATGATGGCACATTCCCTTGCCGCCTGATATCCCTCTTCAGGGGTCAGATCCTTGCCAATTCTGCCCTTGAATATGGGTTCTCCGGTAATCTGATCCTCCGGGCCATGACCCGAGAGAAAAATCAGATCCTCTGTCTGACGCAGCAATACAATACCACGCTTCTTTTTATAAGTTACCTCTAGTTCAACATTATTTTCCATTATTCGATTGATGGAATCCATGGCTAACCTTCCTTTCTCATCCTCTCCGGATCGCATGACCGGCGAATACTCCAGTTACCTTCTCCTCATATACCGCAATCCTACCATTCACGATGACATAGGGTATTCCTTTTGGTGCTCGTCTGGAATCCCGATAGGTAGCCGTATCCGTTACCTGATTTTCATCTACGATCACCAGATCTGCGAAATTACCCACTTCTATGCTTCCCCTGTTCTTTAGCTGAAAGGTGACCGCAGGATTCTTCGCCATACGATTTGCCATGGTGGCGTAGGAAACACCCTGCTCTCTTGCAAGTCTTAGGAACTTAGGAAATGAACCAAATGCCCTCGGATGGGGTCTTAGGCCATGAGGAATGCCATCACTGCATACCATATAATAGGGTTTTTTCAGAAGCTCAATGAAATCCCTATCCATCTGTTTTCTCTTCTCCTCCTCCGGAGTGGGATTTGTATAAAAGCCCACATCCAACCCCTCCTCCAGAAGGATGTCACACATCATATCTTCCGTTGATTTTCCACGAAGCTTCGCAACTTCCTCAAAGTCCATTCCAATGTACTCTTCATTTTTGTTCAAATTGGTAAAGGTACCGGTCGTTGAAACCGTATTTTCTCTCATACCCCTACAGATCTTCTCCCTCAGGGTTGGATCTGCCAGCCTGTTTAAAGTAGCCTCATGACCACCTTCTACTGCCCAAGGCGGAAGAAAAATAACTGCATAGCCGCTTCCGGAATAATACGGATAGGTTTCCAGTGTAAGCTTCACTCCTCTGGCGATGGCTGCTTCCATCGGTGCCAACAGCTCCTCGGTTTTACCACAGTTTTCCGGAACCGTCCTAAAATGGGAAAAATGCAGTCTACAGCCCGCTTCCTCCGCAATATGTATCGCTTCCAGATTAGGATCAAAGGGTTCCCCGCGGAAAACACTTCTCGTATGAGTTACAAAGGGAACATCATATTCTGCACATACTCTGCATAGCTCAATCATTTCCTTCGTGTCAGAATAAGAACAGGGATAATAGCTTAAGCCTGTGGAGAAGGCTACTGCACCCTCCTCAAAGGACTGGCGCATTAAGTCCTTCGCCTTATCCAGGGCATAGCCTGTCAGCGGTTGATCGTGAAAGCCCAGAGCCTCCAGCCTGATCGTTCCGTGGGGTACCTGATAAGCTACATTGGGTGCCACCTTCTTATGAAATTTATCCAGGTATGAATCTACAGAATTAAAATCCAGAGGTATCTCTGGATAATATCCATTTAACCCACTGAGATACTTTGCATAAGCCTGAAGATTGTCCCGGGAGAGGGGAGCGTAGGATAAGCCATCCTGCCCCAAAAGCTCAGTCGTGATGCCCTGTGCAATACCGTTTGCATGCTGCCTGTCAAACAAAAGTGTCATGTCAGAATGGCAATGGGTATCAATGAAGCCCGGCATAACTGCCCTATGCTTTGCATCTATGATATCAATCGCTTCCGCAGTCTCCAAAGCACCGATTGCTGCTATCATAGCTCCTTTGATACCGATATCCGCAATATAAGGAGCCCCTTCATTGCCATCGTAAATTGTTGCATTTCTGACAATTAAGTCATACATAAAAGATGCCTCCTAGCGATGATTAGTTTCTAATCTTTACAATTGCATCTACAATCACAGGAACATTCATTGGCAGTGCATAAGCACCCATGGCTGATCTTGCATGCTGACCGCGTCGACCAAATACCTCTACCATCAGATCTGAGAAGCCGTTAATCACAGCAGGCATACTTGAGAAGTCTCCGGCACTGTTGACCAGACCGAGAACCTTGACAAAATAATCTACCCGATCCAGCTCTCCAATATAATCCTTTATGGTTGCAAGCATATTGAGTCCACATAGTCTGGCTGCCTGATAAGCTGTATCAAGCTCCAACTCCGCTCCAACCTTACCTACATAGACAGGCTTACCTTCTATATCCAGAGGCAGATGGGATGACAGGAAGAGCAGGTCTCCCTTTATCACTGCATCCACTGCACCGGTGCCCTTACGCTCTCGGACCGGAAGCTCTATTCCAAGCTGCATAATTCTTTTACCAGTTTCACTCATTTTTATTTCCTCCTTAAATTATGATAGTTTCTAGAATTTTGAATCTCTGATCAAATCATCCAAGTAGCTTTTATGTACCTTGCATTGAGCTGATAAGCTTCGCAGCAATTTGCCCTTAGCCCTTAACAGCCCCTGCAGTCAAACCCTCCACAAAGTGCTTTTGCACCAACATAAAGAGGATAATAATAGGCAATGTAATGATTGCTGCCGCAGCCATGGTATCGCCCCAGTCCACTTTAAAATAAGAGGAAAATTCACTTAAGGAAATTGGCACCGTTCGACTTGCCTCAGTCCTTGTCAGGACATTTGCCAGGGCAAATTCATTCCAGGAGGATACGAAGGCATAAATACCTGTAGTAGCCAGTGCCGGCTTTAATAAGGGAAGCAGGATATGGTACAAGGTCTGGAAGGTATTGCACCCATCCACAGAGGCTGATTCCTCCAGCTCCTTTGGAATACCCTGGAAGTATCCCTTTGTCATCCAGGTCACCATCGGCATGGTGATTACCAGATGGGCCAGGGATACCGCAATCTTTGTATCAATGATTTTCCAGCCGTCAATCATATAAAATAGAGGTATCATCAATACTGTCAACGGTAGCATCTGGCTCATTAGGAAAAAGAGTGACAGGATTTTCTTACCACGGAATTTGAAGCGGGCAAAGGCATAGCCTGCACTTCCTCCGAAGCAAATGGATAAAATAACGGTAATAAACCCGATGATTATACTGTTAAGAAATGCCTTCGGTATTCCAGAATTGGTGATTACATCACGATAGCTTGACAATGTCGGATTGGCGGAGATCCACCGGGGTGGTTTAGCAAATATTTCAATCTCCGGCTTAAGTGAGGTACTAATGACCCATCCAAGAGGAATAAAGACAAGTACCACGGTCAGGAATAGAAAAATGTATATGATGATATCCGGAGACAGTCTACGTATTTTTTTACCCATCCTGCTTATTCCTCCTTTACTGATAATTTTACATACAAAGCTGCAAAAACCATGGTTACGATTAACTGCATGACGGCGCTGGCCGATGCTGAATTAATGTTTAGCATCTTAAACTGATTGTAAACCAATAGGGAGAGCGTCGTTGTATTCTGCCCGCCCGTGGTCATAATCCAGATCAGGGAGAATTCATTGATTGCCCATACCAGCAGCATCAAGATACAAATAAACGTGATATCTCTGGTAAGCGGGATCGTAATATATTTTAACTTATGCAAAAAATTGGCCCCATCAAGGTCTGCACTTTCATAAAGCTCCTTTGATATCTGTTGAAGTCCTGCTGTCATAAGCAGCATTACATAAGGTGCTGTAGCCCAGATTTGCACAATAATAATAGCCCACATTGCATACTTCGGACTTGTCAGCCATGGTGTATCCCCGGAGGTAATCCCTATGGTTTCCAGGATATGATTAAACATCCCTCCATCCGTCCGATATAGCCACTTCCAGGAGGTTGCTTTTACTACACCAGGTATAATCCAGGAAATGAAGATAACACTTCTCCACATCCCCTTCCATTTCACACTCTTTCGATTAATCGCTAAGGCTAAGATAAAACCTACGATATATGCACCTGCCACAGAGAAAGCCGTAAACTTGGCTGTATTCACCATGGCTCTGGAAAACTGTGGATTTTTGAATAATTTCAAATAATTATCAAAGCCGGCAAAGCCACTTTGATTAATTCCATTATTACTAAAGCTCATACTAATAATATAGTACAGCGGATAAATGATCAGTAAAGCTGTGACAATAAATCCTGGCAGCAAGTAAATGATTGCTTTCTTTTCATCCTTACTCAAACGTAATTTCTTCATCGTTCCTCCCCGCATCTTATAGGGAGGTTACAGTCTCCCGAACGAAGACTGTAACCTGTATTTTTTTTACTCGGTTATCGCCAAATGCTCAAAGCTTAGTTAAGTATCGCATCAATGTCTGTCTTCATTGCTTTACATGCATCCTCCGGTGTCATAGTTCCGGATAACGCATACTGCATGTAATTGAAGATAATCGGTTCCATCTCAGCCCACTGTGCATAGGCAGGCTCGGGTTTGGAATTCTCCAGCTGAGCTGCGAACGGCTTTAAATTATCTGTTGAGAACTGCTCATACTCAATTGCTGTATAGCTGGCAGGGAAGGAATCTGTAAGTCTTGCCTGGTTCTCGGGTAATGTTAAGTACTGAAGGAATAAGGCAGCTGCTTCCTTGTTTTCTGTGTTCTCAGCAAGGCAGATGGTCCAACCGTTGGAGGTTGTACATCCCATGCCATCCTTTCCGGGGATCACTGCTGATGCAAAGTTTAAATCCGGATACTCAGTCTCCAGGGTTGATGCATCAAAGGGTCCTCCGATATAAAATGCCAGCTTACCTGCACCGAAGGTGTCACGCAAAATCGTATTGTCCATCTCAAGGCTGCTCGGAGAAGCATATCCCTTCACAAGCGTATCACAGATATTCGTTAAGGCCTGGATCGCTTCCGGGCTGTCTAATAAGCATTCCTTCTCATCTGCACTAAGGACATTACCATTATTGGAATATAGCTGCTGTACCAATCTGGTAACCGCATTGGCTTGATTGCCCAAAGGCCAAGCATGAGCGTACTCAATGATACCGTTTTCCACCAGCTTTGCGCTCAGCTCATTCAGCTCATTCCAGGTAGTAGGGAATGCGTCATAGCCTGCTGCTTTCAGCATATCGATGTTATACCATACGCCGGAGCCGTCATGTCTGAACGGAATACCATAAACTTTTCCATCCACTGTACAGATTTCAAGCGCCGCCTTCAGGCTGTCATCAAAATTAATTCCTGCCTGTGCTCCCAGGTCATTCAGTGGGGATAATAATCCCAATTTAGCAAATTGAGCAACATCAGTTGTCAGAACGGTATATAACTGGGGGGCATTTTTTGTTGAAATAGCAGCAGTAATTTTGCTCTTATAGGTATCCCACTCGGTTATAACCAGATTGACCTTAATATTGGGATTCTTCGCGGTGAATTCCTCTACCATTTCACGGCTTTCCTTCTCATCCCAGTTCGGTGTCCACCACTCAATCGTTACCGTTTCCCCTGTTTGTCCCTGATCCTCTTTCTTTGCCTGATCCTCGGTCTTCTTCTGATCGGATTTGTCATTGTTTGCATCTCCAGCATCCTTCTTGCCGCAGCCTGCTAATAACCCCATTGTCATAACCACTGTTAATAATAATGCTATAAACCTCATCTTCCCTTTCATAAAATACCTCCTTACTACTTTATAATTGGCCCAATTGAAATTGGGATAACCGACAGTTTCATCTTAAGTATCCATCCATAAGCTGAACTAATTCCAGCATGCAGCGTGGAACATGATAGGGTCCCTTTAATACGGTGCCCTTCTTATCGCTAAGGATAGTTCCATTTCGGTACAAGTAGCTGTACCATTCCCCATATTCCCTGTCGTGGAAATATTTCTCGGTATAGTGATGCAGCTTAGTAAAATATTCATAGTGCTTTTCATTTTCTGTAAGCAAAGCACTCATTCCCAGTGCAACCAATGCCTCAGCCTGTATCCACCAGATCTTTGCATCAAAGGGTACCTGAATATCATCATACAACACATAATTACCTTCAGTGGACTCCCCATCGACATAGGTCATCTGCACGAAGCCCCCATAGACTTCGTCATAGCACCGGTCAATCAGCCAGTCTATGGCTTCTGATGCTCTGTCAATCCAATCCCTCCTGTTGCATTCCAGACCGGCCTTCATGCAGAACCACATAGCCTCCAAACCGTGACCCGGGTCCACCAATCTGCCCTCACCCTCTGGATAAGCAGAGCCGTCTTCTCTGATTACCTCGAAAACTGCTTTGTACTTCTCATTGGCAAACTCATATAAGGAGCTTTCAACACATTGCTCTAGAACCTTAAGATAGGTATCGCCAAAGAGCTTTCTGCTTTCCAACGCAAGCAGCAAGGTCATGAAATTGATCGCATGCTTCTTAAATCCCTCTTGTACCCCCTCCTGAATCAACACCTCCGGTGCCTGCACATTGGCAAACAGCCGGTCAGTCAGATCCTTGGCAAAGGGAATGCATTCCTCCTTTCCTGATGCTAGGATGTATTCATAGAAACCCTTTACAGCGAAATGATCCGTAAAGATGGATATGGATCCATTGATAATTTCACCGTTTCGGGACATCATCTGGGCAAAGCGACCATTCCCCATATATGCTTTTTCTTTCAAAAAGCTTACTCCCTCTTCTGAAAGCCTAAGCCATTCCGGGTTTTTCTCAAATTCATTGTAGAGACGGGCGAAGGTATAGATATCTCTACCCAAAAACCAGCCACACTTCACATCACGCTCCAATACGCCTGACCGGTCAAAGCAGTTATAGTATCCTCCCTGCTCCTGATCCAGAATCCTGCTTTCCCAAAAGGGAATGACATCTTCTGTAAGCGTTTTCCTATAAAACTCACGAAGTGATTCTAATTCATGCTGATGTTTTTGGTGGAAATTACTGTTTTTGTTAGCCATTTTACAGCAATGATTGACATTATTTACATATTCCAAGTATCGTCCCTCCTTTCTCCAATTGTAAGCGTTTACATATTTTCGTGCAGAGGCCCCTTTCTTATAAGAAAATGATCCCCCTGATCGGCTACTCCCGGTTATTTTTTTATTTCCTGCAATACCTCAAGAAGAGCCTTGCCAACCTGATCGGTTTCTTCCTCCGTAAGGTTTAGCGGACTGAAGTAAATGGAATTCTCCCGCGACTCTACCCCAATATAAATACGTCTGAGCAGCATAAGCTCACGGATGGTATGTACGGAAGTACCGTCCTTTATTTTTCCAAAGACTCTCGGATACCTCTGACCTACCGGACCATAGTCTATAATGCTGGTTACAAATACTCCGGTATTGTCCATTAACTTCGAAAGTCTTATACATCTGTCATATAAGGCCCGCTCCCAGCTATCAAAATCCAGGGATACAAATTCCTTCAGTGCCTGATAGAGCCCTGCCATCGCTTCCCTGGACACCTTACTACTCCTGCATATGCCATGGGCAGGCGCTCCAAATTGCCGGCAGATACTGATATACTTCTCTTTTCCGAGAATCAATCCACTATCCTGGGGCCCACACAGGGTCTTACCTCCACTGAACACCACCAAATCCGCTCCCATGTCCGTGAATTTCCACAGATTTTCAACTGGTGGCAGCTGCGCTGCGGCATCTACCACGACAGGGACCTGATGCTTATGGGCGATATTGATAACCTGCTCTAACGGCATGGATGCTCTTTTAAAATGTAAGGATTCAAAATAAAACACAGCCGCTGTCCGTTCATTGATATTACCTTCCAGGTCATAAGCCAGGGTTTCATCAGCATCGCCGATTTCAATAATTTTCGCACCGCTGGCTTCCACCGCTTTATCATAAGCATTCCGCTGACTCCTCATAATGATGATTTCATTCTTCAAGTTTGTTGTATCGGGTAATCTGCTGTACCTGAACAAATCTCCTTCGGTCATGCATACAGCAGCACATAGTAATAATCCACCTGCAGCTCCGTTACACACAAACGCGCTCTCATTCCTCGTCAATCGGGCGATGGCTTTCCCTAAGCTGTCCTGCAGCTCCTCCATGTCAACAAAGCTTGCCGCTGCTTCTCTCATCGCCTTTAGTGTACGCTCTGACATCCTGCTGCCACCATACACCGTATAGGTATCATGGGCATTGATATATCGTGTAATCCCAAGCTCTTCGTAAAAACTCATAATACTCTCCCTGTCTGTCTCTTCTTAATGAGCCTTAATGCTTGCGCCGCCATCAGCAAGAATCGTCTGGCCGGTGATATAAGCCGACATATCACTGGCTAGATACAAGGCCGCATTAGCAATATCCTCCATTTTGCCTGGAGGTAAGGGCTGCATCCGGTCAAATAGCTCCAGAAGCTCTTTTCTTTCCTGCTCCGTTTTACAGGCTTCTACCTCTTCCATGATGACATCACTCATAATTAGGCCCGGTGCCAGAACATTCGCTCTAATGCCATACTGAGCATAATCCAGTGCCATGGCTCTAGTAGCGGCATTCATTGCACCCTTCGTACTGGCATACATCATATATCCAGGCATGGTCTGTTCCCCGTGGATGGAGGAAATGTTTATAATGTTTCCCTGTCTCCTCTCCACCATTCCCGGTAAAAAGTATTTGGCACAGCGGAAACCGCTGAAGTAATTGGTCTCAAACAATTGCTGAAGCTCGGCTTCCTCGACCTCGTGGGTAATGATATGATGATTGATTCCCACCGTATTCACCAGAATATCGACTCTGCCAAAGTGTGCAAGGATATCCTGACAGAAAGCATCCACGTCTGCTTTCTTCCCAAGATCACAGTAAAAGCCCTTTGACTGGGGGCTGATTTTTTCCAGCTCCTCCATAGTGTCCTCCAGGGCTGAATGGTTTCTTCCACCAATCGCTACCACCGCACCATGCTCAGCGAATAGCCTTGCTATTGCTTTTCCGATGCCTCTGGCACCCGTAGTAATCACTGCGTATTTCCCTTCCAGTAGCCTAGAATAATTCATGCTGTCCTCCTAATTCAGTAGTATTCGTTTTACAGTCTCACCCTCCACGATATAGGTATCATATACCTTGCGGATCATTTCTGAGCTGTCCTTGTCATCCAATTGTCTGGCCAGTAGCTGGATGCTCTCCACACCGATTTCATATAGCGGTTGAGCTACCGAGGTGATACCGGGTCCCTTATAGCCATCCGGTAATACTGTCTGATTATCAAAGCCCATAATTGATACCTGCTCCGGAATTCCGATTCCCATATCAAGGGCAGCCATAACGGCTTTGGAAGCGATCGCATCATCCGCACAGTATACTGCGGTAGGACGCTTTGTTTGCAAGCTCATCAAATACTCCATCTTCTCATAGCCCGAATGGTAGTCTGCATTTGTATATTGAATAAAACCGTCGGATATGTTCAGATTGTTTTTATGCATTGCATCCAGATAACCATTCAGACGTTCCACCGAAACCTTTTTATTCGGATTGCCACAGATGTAAGCAATATTCCTATGTCCCCTAGAAATCAGATATTCCACTGCATTTCTGGAACCGTTGTAGTTATCAATCAAGAGCTTATTGCAGTTCAGCTCTTCAATATCATTTTCGATTAGCGCATAATTTACATTCGAGTCCTTAAGGTAATTGATAATTCTCTCATCGGACAGATAGGAGCCGTAAAGTACGACAGCATCCACAACACCATTGGTAAGGTATTTGATGTATCGTTCCTTCATATCCACATCACCGCCGAGAACACTGCAAAATACCACATTATAGCTGGTGTTCTGGGCTCCATACTCAAAGCCCTTGATCAGATCATGGAAGAAGGGATCATGAAGATTATTTACAATCACTCCGATGGTATTGGTTTTCCTCTTTGCCAGTGATCTTGCCGCATTGTTCGGATTGTACCCTAACCTTACGATTACTTCCTCCACCCGTTCCCTGACTTCATCACTGACGTTATTCATATGATTGATCACTCTCGATACCGTAGCAAGAGATACCCCTGCTTCCCTGGCAATGTCCTTAATTGTGGCCACCCTTACACCTCCCTGTATGAAAACGTTTTATTTGCTTTAGTATTTGATTTTTATTGTTTTATTATTTACTTTGTATATTTTAAGTTATATTTACTCTCAATATTAGATAAATTGCATATTTCTTTTCAATATTTGATTTGTAAGCGTTTACATTTCAAATTATATACCCATGATTCGTATTTGTCAACTGCTAATCCTATTCCCTCATAATTTGTGCCAAGGGTGTCATGGGCCTATTGGAAACCCAATCAGATGAGACACTTATCCTAATGGTCAACAGTAGGAAGCGCAATCAAAAAAGCTGAGATTCTGGTTCTTCTCCAGGATCTCAGCCTTCTATTTTTATTATTCTTTATATCGCATTGATAAACCTATGTTATTTCGCAGCACCTGAACAACCAAGCACCTCGGTGATCTTGTGCTTTACAAGAGCCTTTACGAAATCTCTTCCCGGAGTTAGGAACTGTCTGGGATCGAAGTGGCTGGGGTTGCTCATGA